>NZ_JBEZDN010000107.1:0-27452 GCF_040648315.1 Pseudonocardia sp. NPDC049154 | reverse complement strand
CGTCGACCTCGAGGTTCACCGGGTCGCCGGGGGCGCGCAGGCCGAGCGTGGTGTCGGCGAGCGTGGTGGGGATGAGCGCGACCCCGGCGGCGGCCCGGCGGGGCCGCGTCGGTCACCGTTCATCCGTCCCTGCACCGTCCCGTCGGTGTCGAGGCTCGCTCCGCAAGCTCCGCTCGATGAGTCGCCGGTCCGCTCCTGTCGCGGCCCACGGTAGCGAGGGGCCGTACCGGCCCCTCAACCATGGGACGCGCGGGAGCGGTCGAGGTTGCGCGACGGTCCGGAACCCGCGCCGGCCGGTGCCGGCGGCGGGCCGGAAGGATCAACGGGACGGGTTCTCCCCGAGGAGCTCCTCGCCCTCGAACTTGCCGAGCTCCTCGCGGTAGAACTCGAGCCCGACGCCGTTGGGGTCCCGGACGTAGAGGCTGTTCTCGACGCCGCGGTCGGGGCCGAGGTAGTCGACGCCGGCCTCGTCGAGCCGGGCCTTGGCCCGCTCGAACTCCTCCGGCGAGGTGGAGAGGGCGAGGTGCTGCACCGCGCCGATCGTCTCGCTGAAGTCCGGGTGGTCGTGGCCCGGGAAGTCGAAGAAGCCCAGCAGGTTGCCGTGGCCGATGTCGAAGAAGAAGTGGCTGGAGCCGCGGTAGTCGCGGTTCTCCACCAGCTCGACGAGCGGGAAGCCCAGCAGCTCCTGGTAGAAGCGGATGGTCTCCTCGACGTCCTTGCAGATCAGGGCGAGGTGGTGGACTCCCTGCACGGTCGTCGGCCTGCGGTCGGCGGGTGCCTGGAGGTACTTCCCGCGCAGGTCGGCGCGTCGGGCGCGGATGGCCTCGAGCTCGGCTCCCTCGGGCTGCGGCATCGGACTCCCCTTCCGTCGGTGGTGCCCCGTCCAACGATTGTTGAGCGTGCAACATTCCGTGCCCGCTCCCCGAAACGGTAGCGCCGCGGGGCATGATCGGCCCGTGGATCCGCTGCCCCTCTGCGAGGACGACCTGGCCGACCCGGGGGTGCTCGAGCCGCACCGGGTCGTGCCCCGCCGGGTGCAGCTGCCGGAGGCCGCGGTGCTGTGCTTCTTCCCCGAGGTCGTGGCGGCGGTGCCCGCCGTGCGGACGGTGCGCCTGTCGTCGGAGCTCGGGCCGTGGCCGGTGCACGAGATCGAGCGTGACGGGCGGCGGCTGGCGGTGATCCAGCCCGGCGTCGGGGCGCCGTTGTCGGCAATCTTCCTCGAGGAGCTGATCGCGCTCGGCGTGCGGGCGGCGGTGGCGGTCGGTGGAGCCGGGTCCCTCGTGCCGGAGCTGACCGTCGGGCACGCGGTCGTGGTCGACAGCGCGCTGCGCGACGAGGGCACGTCCTTCCACTACCTGCCCGCAGGCCGGGTCGTGGAGGCCGATCCCGCGGGCATCGCCGCGCTGACCGGCACGCTCGACGCCGCCGACGTCCCGTACGTCACCGCCCGCGCCTGGACCACGGACGGCGTGTTCCGCGAGACCCGCGGCCGGGTGGCCCGGCGCGTCGCCGAGGGCTGTGCGGTGGTCGACATGGAGGCCTCGGCGCTGATCGCGGTCGCCCGATACCGCGGGATCCGCCTCGCCCACCTGCTCTTCGCCGGCGACTCCCTCGCGGGCGAGGAGTGGGAGCACCGGGGCTGGACCACGGCCGCCGAGATCCGCGCCGCGCTCTTCGAGCTCGCCGCCGCTGCGGCCCTGCGGCTCGCCTGACGCTTCCTCGGCTCACCAGCGCTCGCGCCGCTCCGGGGGCGGTCGGCCCTCACGGGGCGCGGAGGGCCTCCACCAGTCCGGCGAAGCGGGCAGGGCCGGAGGTGTCGCCGGGGCGGTTGAAGCGGACCCGGTGGGCGAGGCCGCCGTAGCGGCGGCGCAGGTCGGCGGCGATCTCCTGCTCCGTCCCGATCGAGCACATGCTCTCCAGGATCTCGTCGGTGACGAGCGGGACCATCTCGTCCCACCGCCCGCGCTTGGAGAGCGTGTTGAGGTCGGTCTGCAGGTCGCCCCAGCCGTGCAGCTCCAGCACCGGGCGGTAGGCGGGCGTGGAGCCGTAGAAGGAGATCTGTCGGCGGACGGCCTCGACGTCGGCCTCGTCGAGCGCGACGAAGGCGGACAGCGCGATCTCCAGCGGCGCCAGGCCCTCCCCGCGGTGCTCCTCGACCTCCGGGAGGATCACCTCGCGCAGGTACCGCTCGGTGAGGAACGGGTGCGTGAACAGCCCGTCCGCCACCTGCGCGGTGGTCCGCAGCATGTGCGGCCCCACGGCCGCGAGGAACACCTTGGGCGGGCCGTACGGGTTCTCGGGCGGCACGAAGTTCGGCGTCATCAGGGTGTGGTCGTAGAACTCGCTGCGGTGGTGCAGGCGCTCGCCGCCCTCCCAGGCCTGCCAGATCGCCCGCAGCGCCACCACGAAGTCCTTCATCCGCGCGGCCGGCTTCGACCACGGCATCGAGAACCGCCGCTGGACGTGCGGGCGGATCTGGCTGCCGAGGCCCAGCACGAACCGGCCGCGGGAGAACCGCTGCAGGTCCACGGCCTGGTAGGCCACGGTCATCGGCGTCCGGGCGAAGGCGATCGCGACGGACGAGCCGAGCTCCAGTCGCGTGGTGTGCTCGGCGCCGACCGCGATCGGCAGGAACGCGTCGGCCTTGTTCTCGCTGTTCCAGGCGCCGTCGAAGCCGAGCTCCTCGGCGGTCCGGGCGTCCTCCGCCACGTGCTCGAGGCCGTCCCGCAACCGCGCGTCGATCTTCACGGACCTCGACTCTGCCCGCGCCGGGCGGGCCGGTCAACGACCGCCTCACCGGGCCGGCTCGCTCGGCTGGTCCCCGGCCGTGTCGCCGAGGGACATGTCGAGGCGCGGGCGCGCGTCGGGAAGACCTCCGAGGTGCAGGCGTAGCCCAGTGCCGGCGCCACGGACACGAACCCGCCTCGCCCTTGCCGCGGTCACTGAATGTCCGTACATTTCTCGTAACCGTTCCGAGGGGAGAGAAATGAGCAGCTGGTCGGCCGGCTGGGCACCCGGCCTCCCCCATGCCGGCCTGCTCGGCTCTGCCGCCGCTCACCTCGGCCGGGCCGGGCGGCCCGTCCGCCGCCTCGGCCCCGGACTCGCGCTCGCCCTGCTGGTCGCCGCGGCCGCGACCGGCCTCGGCCGGCTCGTCCCGGTGCTCGGCGGACCGGTGCTCGGGATCGTGCTCGGCGCCCTGGTCGGCGCGGCGGTCCGGCCGGGCGCGGCCCTCGCCCCGGGCCTGGCCGTGGCCGCCCGGCCGCTGCTGCAGGCGTCGATCGTCGTGCTCGGGACCGGCATCTCGCTGCAGCAGGTGGTGCGGGTCGGGCTCGGCTCGCTCCCCGTCATGCTCGGCACGCTCGCGGTCGCCCTCGGCGGCGGCTGGCTGCTCGGCCGCCTGCTCGGCGTCACCGGCGACACCCGCACCCTGGTCTCGGTCGGGACCGGCATCTGCGGGGCGTCGGCGATCGCCGCGGTCGCCTCCGTGATCGAGCCCCGACGGACCGACCTCGCCTACGCGATCGGCACGATCGTGACCTTCAACGTGGCCGCCGTACTGCTCTTCCCGGTCGTGGGGCACGCGCTCGCGATGGACCAGGCGGCGTTCGGCCTCTGGGCCGGGACGGCGATCAACGACACGTCGTCCGTGGTCGCGGCGGCCGTCTCCTACGGGCCCGAGGCGGCACAGGAGGGGATCGTCGTCAAGCTGACGAGAACCCTGATGATCGTGCCGGTGGTACTGGCGCTGGCGCTGGTGCGCGGGCGCCGGACCGGCGACACCCGGCGGGTGCCGTGGCGGAAGGTCGCCCGCTGTTCCTGGTCGGCTTCCTCCTCGCCGCCGGAGCGCAGAGCCTCGGCCTGGTCCCGGCGGGCTGGCACGCGGGCCTCGCCCTGCTCGGCACCTTCCTCCTGACGACGGCGCTGGCCGGCATCGGGCTCACCCTCCGGTTCGCGGACATGCGCGCCGCCGGGTTCCGCCCGCTCCTGCTCGGCGGGCTGCTCTGGGTCGCCGTGGCCGTGTCGAGCCTGGGCCTGCAGGCCGCCACCGGGGCGCTGTAGCCGGGCGGAGCCCCGTCCACCCTTCACTGCGCCGCCGACCGGCGCTGAACGATCGATCAGCCCACCCTTGAGTGTGACGTCGTCGTCATGTGAGACTCGGCCGTCGTCCGAGACCCCCAGCGTCGGAGGAAGCGTGAAGACCAAGGGTGCCCTGCTGTACGAGCCGAACACCGACTGGAAGGTCGAGGAGATCGAGATCGGGGATCCGGTCGCGGGCGAGGTGCAGGTCCGGCTCGCCGCCACCGGCCTCTGCCATTCCGACGAGCACGTCCGCACCGGGGCCAACACCGTGCCCGTGTACCCCGTCCTCGGCGGGCACGAGGGCGCCGGCGTGGTGACCCGGGTGGGTCCGGGCGTCGTGGGGCTGCAGGAGGGCGACCACGTCGTCCTCGGCTTCATCCCCGCCTGCGGCGTCTGCCGGCCGTGCTCGAAGGGCATGCAGAACCTCTGCGACCAGGGCGCGAACCTGCTGACCGGCAAGGCGATCGCCGACGACACCTTCCGGATCACCGCGTCCGGCAACCCGGTGTCGCCGATGTGCCTGCTGGGCACGTTCTCCCCGTACGTCTGCGTCGACCAGTCGTCCGTGATCAAGATCGAGAAGGACGTCGACCTGGCCACCGCGGCCCTGCTCGGCTGCGGCGTCTCCACCGGCTGGGGGTCCACCGCCTCGATCGGCGGCACCAAGGCGGGCGACGTCGTGGTGGTCGTCGGCGTCGGCGGCGTCGGGATCAACGCGGTGCAGGGTGCCGCGGCGGGCGGCGCCCGGATGGTCGTCGCCGTGGACCCGGTGGCGTACAAGCGCGAGTGGGCCATGGAGTTCGGTGCCACCCACACCTTCTCCTCCATGTCGGAGGCGCTCGAGCCGCTCCGCGACCTCACCTGGGGCACCATGGCCGACACCGTGGCGCTGACCGTCGGCGAGCTCGAGGGCGACATGATCCAGCCCGCGCTCGACCTGACCGCGAAGGGCGGCCAGGTCGTCGTCACGGCGATCGCGGACATGCAGCAGATCGACGCCAAGGTCGGGCTGTTCGAGCTGGCCCTGCTGCAGAAGCGGATCCAGGGCGCGATCTTCGGCGGGATCAGCCCGCGCACCCAGATCCCCCGGCTGCTCGACGAGTACCGCGCGGGCCGGCTCAAGCTCGACGAGCTCGTGACGCGCACCTACACCCTGGAGGAGATCAACCAGGGCTACCAGGACATGCGCGACGGGAAGAACCTGCGCGGGGTCGTCCGCTACACCGAGGCCGACTGGTAGGCCGGTCTGGGGCAAGCTCTCCTCCGGCGACCGCGACGCCCGCGGCCGCCGGAGGAGCACCACGTCCAGGCGACCTCAGGAGAACGATGACGTCCCCGCGACTGCCCGGCAGCGGCCAGCACTGGATCGCGCAGATCGACCGGCACGCCCACCAGACACCCGACCGCGCCGCCCTCGTCTTCCGCGGCGAGCGCATCACCTGGACGCGGCTGCGCACCCGGGTGCGTGCGCTGGCCGGGGCCCTGGCCGAACAGGGTGTCCGCGAGGGCGACCGGGTCGCGGTGCTGATGAGCAACCGGCCCGAGTTCCTCGAGGCCGTGCTCGCCGCGAACGCCCTGCGCGCCATCGCGGTGCCGGTGAACTTCCGGCTCTCCGCCGAGGAGGTCGCGTTCGTCCTCGGCGACAGCGGCGCCGTCGCCCTGGCCGTCGACGCCGACCTCGCCCCGCTCGCGGCGCAGGTCCGCGACACGCTCGCGGGCCCGGCCGTCGTGCTGGTCACCGGGACCGATCCCGCCGACGCGGGCCCCGGCTCGCTGTCGTTCGACGAGCTCGCCGCCGGGCCGGAGCGCCCGCTGCCCGAGATCGCGATCGACGAGCACGACCCGGCGCTGATCATGTACACGTCCGGCACCACCGGGCGGCCGAAGGGCGCGGTGCTCAGCCACCTCAACCTGTCGGTGCAGACCCAGACGCTGATCCGCTACTGGCGCCTCTACCGGGACGACGAGGTCAACCTCTGCGCCTCGCCGATGTTCCACATCGCGGCGATCGGCGGGATCGCGCCGCTCATCGCGACCGGCGGCACCACGGTGATCCTGCCCAGCGGCCAGTTCGACCCGGACGGGCTGCTCGACGTGCTGCAGCGCGAGCGGGTCACGCACGTGTTCCTCGTCCCGGCGCAGTGGCAGGCCGTGGTCGCCGTGCCCGACGCCGGCGCGCGGGCCGCCCACCTGCGGGTGATGTGCTGGGGCGCGGCCCCGGCGTCGGTCACCCTGCTGGAGCGGATGGCCGAGACCTTCCCGGGCGTGCCCAACGTGTGCACCTTCGGCCAGACCGAGATGTCCCCGGTCACCACGGTGCTGGAGGGCGAGGACGCGATCCGCAAGATCGGCTCCGTGGGCAAGCCGGTCCCGGCCGTGTCCATCCGGATCGTCGACGACGAGATGAAGGACGTCGCACAGGGCGAGATCGGCGAGATCGTCTACCGCGGTCCGAACCTCATGGCCGGCTACTGGAACCTGCCGGAGGCCACGGCGGACGCGTTCGCCGGCGGCTGGTTCCACTCCGGCGACCTGGTGCGCGAGGACGAGGAGGGCTTCCTCTACGTCGTCGACCGCAAGAAGGACATGATCATCTCCGGCGGGGAGAACATCTACTGCGCCGAGGTGGAGAACGTCCTGGCCGCACACCCCGGGGTGGCCGACGTCGCCGTGGTCGCCGCACCGCACGAGAAGTGGGGCGAGACCCCGGTCGCCGTGGTCGTGCCGCTGGACCCGGCCGCCCCGCCCTCGCTCGACGACCTCACCGAGTGGTGCCGCACCCGGCTCGCCTCGTACAAGAAGCCGACCCGGCTGCTGGTGCTCGACGCGCTGCCCCGCAACGCCTCGGGCAAGGTCCTCAAGCCGGTGCTGCGCGACCGCGTGCGATGAGTCCGGGGTCCCGCGACGGTCACCAGGTCATGCTGATCGTCGCGGGACACCTCGTCGTCGACCCCGCCGAGCGGGACGGCTACGTCGCCGGATGTGCGCAGGTCGTGGAGCTCGCCCGGGCGGCCGAGGGCTGCCTGGACTTCTCCATCGCCGCGGACGTGCTCGACCCGGGCAGGGTCAACGTCTACGAGCGCTGGACGGCGGAGGAGCCGCTCCTGGCCTTCCGGGGCAGCGGGCCCGCCGAGGGCCAGCAGGCGCAGATCCTCGACGCGGACGTGAAGCGGTACACGATCTCGGCGGTGGGCGACCCCTAGAAGATCTAGGGCGACTTGCGGCCACCGCCGAGCAGACCGCCGAGGAGGTCGCCGAGCCCGCCGCCGAGGATCCCGCCCTGGCCGGACCGCCCGCCGGCGCCGCCGAGGATCCCGCCCAGCAGGTCCCCGAGCCCGCCGCCCGAGCCCGCGCCGGACCCGGGCAGCCCGCCCGTGCCCGCGGATCCGCCGGCCAGCTTCTTGGCCAGGTACGACATCACGATCGGGGCGAGGATCGGCAGCAGCTTGGCGATCAGGCCGGAGCCGTCCTGCCCGCCGAGCGCGCCCTGCGCCCCGGGGGCCGCGGCCCCGCCGCCGGGGCTGCCGCCGAGCGGGCCGAGCCCGCCCAGCTGGTTGACGACCATCGGGCGCTGCTCGCCGAACACGTGCCCGACGATCCGATCGCCGTCCGCGGTGTCGACCTGCCCGAGGTCCACCCCGCCGTCGATCAGCCCGGAGTCGTGCTGCCGCACCGCGTCCGCGAGGGAGGCGGCCCCCGCGGGGTCCTCCGCGTTGGCCTGGATGCCGCCGAGCAGGGCGGGCAGGGCCTGGCGGGCGGCGTGTTCCGCGGTGGCCTCGTCGACGCCCAGGCGGGCCGCGAGGTCTCCGAGCGGAACCTGGGCGAGGATCTCGTCGACCGGGCTCACGCGGCGGAGACTAGCGGCGGTCCCGTGGTCCGCGCGCCCTCCGCGTCGGCCGGGACCGTCCACAGGGGTGTCCACGGGGTCCCCGGGTAGGTTCCGCGGCGAGACACGAGGAGGCGTCATGCGGCTGGGGTTCCACATCGGCTACTGGTCCTCGGGCCCGCCGCCGGGTGCACAGGAGTCGGTGCTGGCCGCCGAGCGGCTGGGCTACGAGTCGGTGTGGTCGGCCGAGGCCTACGGCTCGGACTGCCTCACCCCGCTGGCCTGGTGGGGCGCCGCGACCAGCCGCATCACGCTGGGCACCAACATCTTGCAGATGTCGGCGCGGACCCCGACCGCCGCCGCGATGGCCGCGCTGACCATGGACCACCTCTCCGGCGGCCGGTTCGCGCTGGGCCTCGGCGCCTCGGGCCCGCAGGTGGTGGAGGGCTGGTACGGCCAGCGCTACCCGCGGCCGCTGGCCCGCACCCGCGAGTACATCGCGATCGTGCGGAAGGTGCTGGCCCGCGAGGAGCCCGTGGCGTTCGACGGCGAGTTCTACCGGCTGCCGGTCGACGGCGGCGCCGGCCTGGGCAAGCCGTTGCGCTCGACCGTCCACCCCGTGCGCCCGGACCTGCCGATCCACCTGGCGGCCGAGGGCCCGAAGAACGTCGCGCTGGCCGCCGAGATCGCCGACGGCTGGCTGCCGCTCTTCTTCTCCCCCAAGGCCGACGCGTTCTACCGCGAGGCCCTCGCCGAGGGCTTCGCCCGGCCCGGCGCGCGCCGCACGGCGGAGGACTTCCGGGTCCAGGCCTCCCTGCCCGTGATCGTCGACGCGGACGTCGAGCGCGCGGCCGACCACGTCCGGCCCTTCCTCGCCCTCTACGTCGGCGGGATGGGGGCCAAGGACGCCAACTTCCACAACCAGGTCTTCGTCCGGATGGGCTGGGAGGCCGAGTGCGCCCGGATCCAGGAGCTGTACCTGGAGGGCCGGAAGAAGGACGCGGTCGCCGCGGTGCCCACGGCGATGGTCGAGGACGTCGCGCTGGTCGGGCCGAAGGAGAAGATCCGCGCGGAGCTCCCCGCCTGGGAGGCGACGGTCGTCGACACGATCCTCGTGCAGGGGGACCCGCGCGGCCTCGAGGCCGTGGCCGACGCGCTGTCCTGAGCGAGCGGCGCGTTCGTTCAGTAGGTGTGAGCGAGAGCGCCGTTCACCGGGGGCGGGGTCAGAAGCGGTACCGGGTCTGGCCGTAGGTGCCCTTGGCGAAGGCCCACACCGCCTCGGGGGCCACGGCGAAGACCAGGGCCGGGCCGCCGTCGCCGACGAAGGTGCCGTCGTCCGCGACGTCGAAGTGCCACTCCTCGCCGTACTTCGCGACGTAGGCGTCGGCGACGGCCTGCAGGGAGGCGGTGTCCGTGACGCGCACCGCCTCGCCCTCGACCACGACGTCCAGCCCCCGGTCCAGGTCGTTGCAGCCGGTCGTGACCACGCAGCCCGGGGTCTCCGCGAGGTTGCGGGCCTTGCGCTCCCCCGCCCCGGTGCAGAAGTGCAGCGCCCCCTCGTGCCACACGGCGATCAGCGGCGTGACGTGCGGGCGGCGGCCGCCGGGCCGGACCGTCGAGACCCAGTACAACGGCGCGTCGGCGAGCCGGGCGCGGGCGGTCGCCCACGGCGTCGGCTGGGCGGCGGGCTCGCTGTAGCGGCCGTCGAACTCGGTCACCGGCTCGAGCGTGCGGGTCATGGCGGGCCTCCTCGGGTCGTCGTCGGATGGACCGCCGCCGCGCCCGGAACTCATCGCCTACCGTGGGAGCCGGGGGTGCTCCATGAGGTACGAGTCCGCCGTCGAGAAGGCCATCCGCGAGGCCGTGGAACGCGGCGAGTTCGACGACCTGCCCGGCAGCGGCCGGCCGCTGCCGAACCTGGCCGACGCGGACGAGAACTGGTGGCTCAGGGGCTACCTGCGGCGCGAGGGCGTGCCCTCCGACGCGCTGCTGCCCACCCCGATCCAGCTCCGCAAAGAGGTCGAGCGGCTGCCGGAGACGGTCCGCGACCTGCCCACCGAGCAGGCCGTGCGCGATCTCGTCGCCGAGCTGAACGCCCGCGTCGCCGCCTGGCTGCGCGCCCCGGACGGGCCGCGGCTGCCGGTGCGCCGGGCCGACCCCGACGCCGTCGTGGAGGCGTGGCGGGCGCACCGGGAGGCGCGCTCGGACGCCCTGCGACGGGCCCGCGCCCAGGAGCCGCCCGAGCCGCGGCGGAGCCGGTGGTGGCGCCGGGGGCCACGGGCGAACTAGCGTCGGGAGAAGATCACCGTCGCTCGTGGAGGTACCTCGTGCCCGACCGCTGGGGCATCACCCTGCCGCTCTCCGGTCTCCCGCTCCGCGAGCAACGCGCGGTGGTCGAACGGCTCCCCGACCTCGGCTACACGGACGTCTGGAGCGCCGAGGCGGACCGCACCGACGCCTTCACCCCGCTGGTCCTGGCCGCGCAGTGGGCGCCGGCGCTGCGGCTGGGCACCGCGATCGTGCCGGCCTTCACCCGCGGCCCGGCCCTCCTCGCGCAGTCCGCGGCCACGCTGGCCAACCTGGCGCCCGGCCGGTTCGCGCTCGGCATCGGCAGCTCGTCCGACGTGATCGTGGAGGGCTGGAACGGCATCCCGTTCCACGAGCCCTACGGGCGGGTGCGCGACACCCTGCGGTTCCTCCGCGCGGCGTTCGCCGGCGAGCGGGTGGCCGAGGACTGGGCCTCGTTCTCGATCCGCGGGTTCCGGCTGGGCGAGGTGCCCGACCCGGTGCCGCCGGTGCTGGTCGCGGCCCTGCGTCCCGGGATGCTGCGGCTCGCCGGCCGCGAGGGCGACGGCGCGATCGTCAACTGGCTCACGGCCGACGACGTCCGGGCCGTCGCCCCGCACGTGCGCGAGTACGGCAAGCCCGACGCCGAGATCGTGGCCCGGATCTTCGTGGTGCCCGACGTCGAGCCGGACGAGGCCCGCGCGCTCGGCCGCCGGCTCGCCGCCGCGTACCTGAACGTCCCGGTCTACCGCGCCTTCCACCAGTGGCTGGGCCGCACCGAGCTCGGCCCGATGTGGAAGCTCTGGGCGGACGGGGACCGGCGCGGTGCCGTCGAGGCGATCCCCGACGCCGTCGTCGACCGGCTGGTGCTGCACGGTCCCGCCGCCGCGGTGCGCGAGCAGGTGGAGGAGTACGTGAAGGCGGGGGTGAGCACGCCGGTGCTGGCGCCGCTCGGCGGCGGGGACCCGGTCGCGACCGTCGAGGCCCTGGCGCCGCAGTAGCCCGGTGGTTCAGTCGGCCCGGTCGCTCAGTTCCGGGGGCGCAGTCCGTCCATCACCAGGTCGAGCAGCCGGCCGGCCTGCTCGCGCTGCTCGGGCGCGCCCGCGGACAGCGTGATCCCGGACAGCGCGGCGATCACGTCCCCGGGGTCGACGTCCGAACGCAGGGTGCCCTCCTTCGCGCCGGCCTCGAGGAACGAGCCGACGGCCGCGCGCATCCGCGCCTTGGTCTCGGCGTACGGGTTGCCGCCGGTCGCGACGATCGCCCGCAGCGTGTCCGCCATGCCGCGCTTGGCCGTCATGTAGTCGACGAAGCGGTCCATCCAGGTCCGCATCGCGCGGTCCGGCGGCTCCGCCTCGAGCAGCCCCGGGACCGCGTCGCAGAGCCGGGCCACCTCGCTGCGGTAGGCGGCCTCGACCAGCGCCTCCCGCGTGGGGAAGTGCCGGTAGAGCGTGCCGATCCCGACGCCCGCCGCCTTCGCGATGCCCTCCAGCGAGACGTCCCGGCCGGGCTGGGAGAAGGCCTCGACGGCCACCTCGAGCAGCCGTTCGCGGTTGCGCCGCGCGTCCGCGCGCAGCGGCCGTCCCGACTCCGCCACCGCGTCGCCTCCAGCTGTGACCTGCATCACTGTCTCCTGCCAACCGGAACAGCCTCCGGTTCACCCGGGTTCGGACCGGAGGCAGCTCCGGTTGCACTGTACGCGCCCGGGCGCTCTCGCCGGGCGTGCCACGATCCTTGCGGAAGGGGTTCCCATGACCGTCACGTTCACCCCCTCGATCTCCCGCCCCTTCATCGGCCCCTTCGGGGCCGACACCACCGCCGCCGAGGTCGTCGCCGGCCTCGACCTGGGCGGCCGCCGCGCCGTCGTGACCGGTGGGGCCTCCGGCATCGGCCTGGAGACCGCCCGCGCGCTCGCCTCCGCCGGCGCCTGCGTGACGCTCGCCGTCCGCGACCTCGACGCGGGCGCGGCCACCGCCGCCGAGATCACCCGGGCCACCGGCAACGAGCTCGTCTCGGTCGCCCGGCTCGACCTCACCGACCGCACGTCCATCCGGGCCTTCGTGGCCAACTGGGACGGCCCGCTCCACATGCTCGTCCTCAACGCCGGGGTCATGGCCGCGCCGCTGACCCGCACCACGGACCACTGGGAGCTGCAGTTCGCGACAAACCACCTCGGGCACTTCGCCCTGGCGACCGGCCTGTTCCCGGCGCTCGTCGCCGCGGACGGGGCGCGGGTGGTGTCGGTGTCGTCGGCGGCGCACCTGCGCTCGCCGGTCGTGTTCGACGACGTCCACTTCCACGGCCGGGACTACGACCCCTGGACCGCGTACGGGCAGTCCAAGACCGCGAACGTGCTCTTCGCGGTGCAGGCCAACCGGCAGTGGGGCGGCGACGGGATCCACGTGAACGCGCTCAGCCCGGGCGGGATCCGCACGAACCTGCAGCGCCACCTCGGCCCGGCCGAGCTCGCGTCGCTGGAGCAGCGGGGCGCCGCGACGGGCTGGAAGACGCCGGAGCAGGGGGCCGCGACCTCGGTGCTGCTCGCCGCGTCCCCGCTGGTGGAGGGCATCGGCGGGCGGTACTTCGAGGACTGCGCCGAGGCCGGCCCGCACGTGCCGGGCACCTACCGGGGCGTCGCCGACTACGCCGTGGACCCCGAGTCCGCCGAGCGGCTGTGGGACGTCTCGATGGCGACCATCAGGGTCTGAGGCTCCACGAGCTCGGCCTCAGGGCGTGAAGACCCCCGCCCGTTCCAGGTGGGCCCGCAGCAGCTCGCCGATGTGCAGCATGTGGTCGCGCATGGCCGCCCGCGCCGCCCCCGCGTCGCGGGCGGCCAGCGCCGCGAGCACCGGGCCGTGGTCGCGGACCGAGGCCTCAACCCAGCCGTCGACCCGGCCGTAGTGGCTGCGCGGCAGGTACTTCAGCGACATCGTCAGCTGGGTCTGCAGCCGCGCCGAGAGGCCCGGCCGGTTGATCGCCGAGTGGATCTCGTGGTTGACCCGGAAGACCTCGTCGGGGTCGCCCGCCCGGGCGGCGTCGACCAGCACGGCCTGCAGCTCGTGCAGCCGGCGGACGTCGGCGCCGGTCAGCAGGTCCACGGCGCGGGCCGCCAGCTCGCCCTCGATGAACGCGGCCACGGCGAACATGTCCACGACGTCCCGCTCGGTCAGCGGCACCACCCGGAACCCGCGCCGGGGCTCCCAGCGCACCGCACCCTCGCTGTGCAGCACCATCAGCGCCTCGCGCACCGGCGTGGCGCTCACCCCGAGCCGCTCGGCGAGCTGCTCCGTGCGCAGGTAGTCCGCCCCGCGGAGCTCCCCGGACATGATCGCCTCGCGGACGACCATCGCGACGTGCTCGGACAGCTGGCGCCGCTCCGTGCCCACCGGGATCGCCATCCCGGCAGCCTAGCCAGCGATCAGGCCGGGGCCGGGTCGGCGGGCGCGGCGGCGCCGGCGGGGTTCGCCGAGCCCATCCCGTGCCGGGCGAGGAACTCCAGGGCCAGGTCCGCGGCCTCCCGCCAGGTCGAGTCGACGGCGAACGAGTGGCCGGCCGCGGGGAACGCGGCCCACTCCGTGACGCCGGGGCTGCGCGAGAGGATCCGGTGGGCGGCGCGGCTCGTCGCCTCCGGGACCGTCCGGTCCTTCCCGGCCCCGACGACGAGCACGGGCCCGCGGTCGCGGTGCACGTCGACCGAGGCCTCGCTGTGCAGCGCGAAGTTCGCGGTCGCGGCCTGGAACAGCGGCTTCATCGGCGAGGGGACGGCGTAGGCGTCGTAGAGCGCGTCGGACTCCTCGCGACTGATCGCGTTGGCGAAGCCCGCGTGCCAGGAGTCCTTCGAGTGGATCCAGCTCCGGGTCCGGAGCTTCGGCTTGCTCAGCACCGGGAACGCCGTCCTCAGCTGCGCCGGCGGGAGCGCCAGGTTGCCCTTGAACTGGGCGGGCGAGAGCGCGATGCAGGCCCGCGCGCACCCCTGGCCCAGGAGCTTCTCGGCGATCAGCCCGCCGAAGGAGTGGCCGATCACGATCGGCTGGGCGGGCAGCTCGGAGACGAGCGAGGCGAAGTGGTCCGTGACCACCGCGATGCCGCGGTTCGCGACGGCCTCGGGGTCGGCGCGGCACTCCTCGGCCGTCGGCGCCTCGCCGGGCCAGCCCGGGGCGACGGGCGCGTACCCGCGCTCGGTGAACAGCTCGACCCACGGCGTCCAGCTCGACGCGTGCAGCCAGAGGCCGTGGACGAAGACGACGGGGATCGGGTCGGGCGCGGGGATCGACACGTGTGTCCTCCGTGGATGCTCGGAAGGCGCAGCGTAAGGCCGTTCCGGGGGCCGGTCGATCACCCGGATGCCGGAGCGCGGATCCTGTCCCGCCGACGGTCGCTCCCCGTCCCGGCTCCGCCGCCCCGACGGACACCGGCCGGGACGAACCGGTACGGACCGCGGGATTACGTGCCGATCAGCTGGGGCAGACTGCCGGTGTGGAGGACTTCTTCTCGGCCTACCGGCACGGCTTCCTGCGCACGGCCGCCTGCACGATCCACACCACGATCGCCGACCCGGCGGCGAACGCCGCCGCCGTCCTCGAGACGGCCCGTGCGCTCGACGAGGACGGGGTCGGCCTCGCGGTCTTCCCCGAGCTGACACTGACCGGCTACTCGATCGAGGACGTCCTCCTGCAGGACACGCTCCTGGACGCGGTGGCCGCGGCGCTCGACGAGATCGTGGCCGGCTCGGCCGACCTGCTGCCGGTGCTCGTGGTGGGCGCGCCCCTGCGGCACCGGCAGCGCGTGCGCAACTGCGCGGTCGTGATCCACCGGGGGTGCGTCCTCGGCGTCGCGCCGAAGTCCTACCTGCCGACCTACCGGGAGTTCTACGAGCGCCGGCAGATCGGCGCGGGCGACGACGTCACCGGCACGATCCGGATCGGCGGCGAGGACGTGCCGATCGGCCCCGACCTGCTCTTCGCCGCCTCCGACGTGCCCGGCTTCGTGCTGCACGTGGAGATCTGCGAGGACATATGGGTGCCGGTCCCGCCCTCGGCCGAGGCCGCCCTGGCCGGCGCGACGGTGCTGGCCAACCTGTCCGGCAGCCCGATCACCGTGGGCCGGGCCGAGGACCGGAAGCTCATGAGCCGCAGCGCCTCCTCGCGCTGCCTGGCCGCGTACGTCTACGCCGCCGCCGGGGAGGGCGAGTCGTCGACCGACCTCGCGTGGGACGGCCAGACGATGATCTACGAGAACGGTCTCCTGCTCGCCGAGACCGAGCGCTTCCCGCAGGGGCCGCGCCAGTCCGTGGCGGACGTCGACATCGCGACCCTCTCCGCCGAGCGGATGCGGATGGGGACGTTCGACGACAACCGCCGCCACCACGCCGACCGCACGAACGCCTTCCGCCGCATCGAGTTCCGGCTCGACCCGCCGCGCGGCGACCTGGGCCTGCGCCGCGAGATCGAGCGCTTCCCGTTCGTGCCCGCGGACGAGTCCCGCCTCGAGCAGGACTGCTACGAGGCCTACAACATCCAGGTCTCCGGCCTGGAGCAGCGGATGCGGGCGATCGGGAACCCGAAGATCGTCATCGGGGTGTCCGGCGGGCTGGACTCCACGCACGCGCTGATCGTGGCGGCGCGGGCGATGGACCGGGCCGGGCGGCCGCGCAGCGACATCCTCGGGTTCACCCTGCCCGGCTTCGCCACCGGCGACCGGACGAAGGGCAACGCCTACCGGCTGGCCGAGGCCCTCGGCGTCACCTTCGAGGAGATCGACATCACCGAGACCGCGCGGCTGATGCTGCGCAACCTCGGCCACCCCTTCTCCTCCGGCGAGCCCGTCTACGACGTGACCTTCGAGAACGTCCAGGCCGGCCTGCGCACCGACTACCTGTTCCGCGCGGCCAACCAGCGCGGCGGGATCGTGCTCGGCACCGGCGACCTCTCGGAGCTGGCGCTGGGGTGGTCGACGTACGGCGTCGGCGACCAGATGTCGCACTACAACGTCAACGGCGGGGTGCCGAAGACCCTGATCCAGCACCTGATCCGGTGGGTCGTGTCGTCGAAGCAGTTCGACGAGGAGGTGGGCGAGGTCCTCACGGACGTCCTCGACACCGAGATCACCCCGGAGCTGGTGCCGACCGGCGAGGACGAGGAGGTCCAGAGCAGCGAGGCGAAGGTGGGCCCCTACTCGCTGCAGGACTTCACGCTCTTCTACACCCTCCGCTACGGGCTGCGGCCCTCGAAGATCGCCTTCCTGCAGTGGCACGCCTGGCACGACCCGACGCAGGGCCCGTGGCCGCCCGGTTTCCCCGAGGACGAGCGGCCGAGCTACTCCATGGCGGACATCCGACGCTGGAGCGAGGTGTTCGCGCAGCGGTTCTTCTCGTTCAGCCAGTTCAAGCGCAGTGCGCTGCCGAACGGTCCGAAGGTCTCCGCGGGTGGGTCGCTCTCCCCGCGGGGGGACTGGCGGGCGCCGTCGGACATGTCCGCGCGGATCTGGCTCGACGAGATCCGCCGCGAGGTACCCGAAAGCTAGTCCGGTGTGACGACTGCTGCGCCGGACGGCGTAACGCCGAGCGCTCGGTGACGACTACAGGGACGGGAGCCATCCGTTCGAGGGAGTCGCCGTGCCCGACCGTCACACAGCGTGGGGAGCCTCCGGCTGGGGTTGCAACGCCCGCGAGCCCTGGGCGCCGCCGTTGTTCACCGCCGCACCGGCCGCCGAGGAGCGCGGGCCCGCGGGCCGGGCCTCCCTGGTCGTCCTCGCCGTGCTGAGCCTGCTGCTGGCGGGCACCGCGTACGCCTACGGCGTCCTCCACCTGTTCTGATTCCTCGCCCCGCGGCAGCCCGGCGATGAGTTCCGGGCCACGCCGCGGTCCCCCTTCCGTACACCCGCGGAAGGAGAGCCCGATGAGCACGCCGACCACACCGACCACCTCGCCCGCGAGGGCGGGCCGCCGGGAGTGGACCGGCCTGGCCGTGCTCGCGCTGGCCTGCCTGCTCTACGTCATGGACCTGACGGTCCTGCAGCTCGCGCTCCCCCAGGTCAGTGCGGACCTGCAGCCGTCGAGCAGCCAGCTGCTGTGGATCGTCGACGTGTACGGCTTCATGGTCGCGGGCGCGCTGGTCACGATGGGCACGCTCGGCGACCGGATCGGCCGCCGGCGGCTGCTCCTCGTCGGCGCCGCCGCGTTCGGTCTGACGTCGATCCTGGCGGCCTTCTCCACCACACCGGAGATGCTGATCGCGAGCCGGGCGCTGCTGGGCCTGTCCGGCGCGACGATCGCGCCCTCCACCCTGTCGCTGATCTTCCACATGTTCCGGGACCCGCGGGAGCGCTCGCTGGCCGTCGGGATCTGGATCGGCGCCTTCTCCGCGGGCAGCGGGATCGGGCCCGTGCTCGGCGGCGTGCTGCTCGGCTTCTTCTGGTGGGGCTCGGTGTTCCTGCTGGCCCTGCCCGTGATGGGTGCGCTGCTGATCGTCGGCCCCCGCGTGCTGCCCGAGTTCCGCGACCCCGACGCCGGCCGGCTCGACGTGCTCAGCGCCGCCATGTCCGTCGTCGCGCTGCTGGCCGTGGTGTTCGGCGTGAAGCGGATCGCCGAGCACGGCCCGGGCACGGGCGCGTTCCTGGCGATCGCCGCCGGCGTGGTCGTCGGCGCGCTGTGGGTGCGGCGGCAGCGCCGGCTCCCCGAGCCGATGATCGACGTGGCGCTCTTCCGGAACCGCCGGTTCACCGCGGCGCTGGTGGTCAACTTCCTCGCGATCTTCGTGATGATCGGCTACTTCCTCTTCGTCGCGCAGTACCTGCAGCTCGTGCTGGGCCAGGCGGCGCTGGAGGCGGGGCTGTGGTCGCTGCCGTCGGCGGCGGCGTTCGTGGTCGCCTCCCAGCTGGCACCGCGTCTGCTGAGCGGGGTCCGGCCGGCGCACGTCGTCGCGGGCGGGCTGGCCTGCGCGGCCGCCGGGATGTTCGTGCTCACCACGGTCACCACGCAGCAGGGCCTGACCGCGCTGGTGGTGGCCTCGGTCGTGATCTCGCTGGGGATGGGCCCGGTGTTCGGCCTGACCACCGAGATGGTGGTCGGCTCGGCCCCGGAGGAGAAGGCCGGCGCGGCCTCGGGGATCTCGGAGACCGCCGCCGAGCTGGGCGGCGCGCTCGGGATCGCGGTGCTGGGCAGCATCGGGGTGGCGCTCTACCGCGGCGGGATCGCCGGCGCGCTCCCGGCCGGTGTCCCGGCCGAGGCGGCCGCCGCGGCCGAGGACACGCTGGGCGGGGCCGCGCGCGTGGCGGCCGAGCTGCCCGCGCCCGTCGGCGGCGAGCTGCTCGGGGTGGCCCGCGAGGCGTTCGTGACGGGCATGCAGGTCACCTCGTTCGCGGCGGGCTGCGTCGCGGTGGTGATCGCCGGCGTCGCCGCCGTCGCCCTCCGGCACGCCCGGCCGGCGGACCACGCCGAGCCCGCCGAGCCCGCAGAGCCCGTCGGGAGCGGGCCGCGGCCCGAGCCCTGCCCGGCCTGACCGGGACCGTCAGACCGGCGCCGATCAGACCAGCAGGGCGGCGACGACCTCGGCCGGCATCGCGGCGATCTCCCGGGCCACCGCCCCGGCGGCCGCCCGCGGTTCCGGGTCGGTGAGCAGCGACGAGGCGACCTCGGCGACGGCGTCGGGGGTCGCCTCGCCGGACGGCAGCCGCCGACCGGCCCCGACGGCCAGCACCGCCTCGGCGTTGTCGAACTGGTCGGCGCCCTGCGGCAGGAGGAGCTGCGGCACCCCGGAGGCCAGCGCGCCGAGGGTGGTGCCCGAGCCGCCGTGGTGCACCACCAGCGCGGCGTGCGGGAGCACGTCGGCCTGCGGCACCCACTGCTCGACGCGCACGGTGTCCGGCAGGTCGTCGACCAGCGCGGCGTCGATCATGGGCCCGGCGGCCACCAGCACGCGGGCGGGCAGCCGGCCCAGGCTGTCGATCGCCGTGCGCAGGACACCGCCCTCGGCGAACGCCGTGCCCAACGTGAGGTAGACCAGCGGCGGGCCGGGCTCCCCCACCCAGGCCGGCAGCGGGGCCGGCTCGGCGAAGGGCACCGGGCGCAGCGGCACCCGAGGTGCGCGGTCCGGCGTGAAGGCGGCCAGGAAGGCCGGGTCCTGCAGCGACCGCGGGCAGACGTCGAGGAACGGGTCGCCGAGTCCCGGCCCCGCGACCACGGCGGGGTCCAGCCCCAGCTCGGCCGCCAGCCCGCCGACGTGGTCGCCGGCACGGGCCAGCATCTTGCCGCCCGCCACCCGGCCGAACCCGTGGCAGAGGCCATGGATCCCGGCCACCTTCGCCGCGAGCCCGGCGCCGAGGTCGCCCGCCTCGTGCACCACGACGTCCGGGCGCAGCTCCGCCAGGACGGGTGCGAGATCGGCGGCGGTGCGGCGCGGCAGGACCTCGCCGAAGACCCGGCCGGCCATCGCCATCACCTCGTCCGGCGGGGCGGAGAACCGGGCCCGGGGGTCCTTCCCCGACTGCGCCCACACCTGCCCGAACGCCTCGCGGATCTCGCCGCCCGCCGCGACCGGCCGGAACCCGAGCCGCTCGACGAGCGGGTGGAAGCTCGGCGCGATCGCGTAGGACACCTCGTGCCCGGCCTCGCGCGCCGCGACCGCGAAGGGCAGCAGCGGGTAGGTGTGGCCGTGGGCGGCGATGCTCGAGATCAGGACGCGCACCCGTCCGAGCCCAGGACCGTTGCGCGACGTACCGGTCACCGCGACCGCGCGACGAGCCCCGCGAGCAGGACCGCGAGCAGCTCGCGGAGGGTGCCGGTGAAGTCCGGGCGCAACGCCGCCAGCTCCGGGTCGGAGTCGTAGGCCGCGAGCATCGCGGCCGAGGGCTGGGCGTGTGCCCACAGGGCCCCGGTCGTGAGGGCGAGGGCTCCTGCGAACGCGAAGGCCGACTCCGCAGGCAGCTCGGGCAGCCGGGCGCGGACCAGGTCGGCGAGCTCCTCGGTGGCGGCGATCGCGGTGCGCTTGAACCGGGCCACGACCTCGGGCGAGACGTTGCGCTCCAGCACGGCGGCCTGCGCCGCGGCGAGGTCGCACAGCACCGGCCGGCCGGCCAGCGCCTCGGCCAGTGCTCCGGCGAGCTCCTCACGGCGGGCGGCCGGGTCGTCGGCGGTCACCGCGGCCGGGAGGCGCTCGGCGAGGTCGGCGAGCAGGGTCTGCCACTCGGCCACGAGAAGTTCCAGGAGCACGGCCTCGCGGGAGTCGAAGTAGCGCAGCACCGCGGACTTGGCCAGGCAGGACCGCCGGGCGAGGGCGGTGAGGGTCAGGTCGGCGACCGGTGCCTCGCGCAGCATCGCCTCGGCGGTGCCGAGGATCGCGCGCCGCCGCTCCTCGCGCTGCTCCGCGCTGCGCGCCCGCTGGAAACCCACGGCGCCGAGCTTACAGACCGCCGGTCCCTTGTTATCGGACCGGCGGTCCGTTACTGTCGGAGCAGTAAGAGACCGATGGTCCGTGAGGAGTTCCGATGTACACCGTCCCCGACCAGTCCGGGAAGCTCGTCGTCGTCACCGGGGCCAACAGCGGCACCGGCAAGGAGGCCGCGCGGCGGCTCGCCGGGGCGGGCGCCCGGGTGGTCCTCGCCGTCCGGACGCCGGAGAAGGGCGAGGCCGCGAAGGCCGAGATCCAGCGCGAGCACCCCGCGGCGCAGCTGGAGGTACGCCGGGTCGACCTGGCCGACCTCGCGTCCGTCGAGGAGTTCGCGGCGGGCCTGCTCGCCGGGGGCACGCCCGTCGACACCCTGGTCAACAACGCCGGTGTGATGGCCCCGCCCACCCGCTTCACCACGGCCGACGGGTTCGAGCTGCAGTTCGGCAGCAACCACCTCGGCCCGTTCGCCCTCACCGTGCGGCTGCTCCCGTTGGTCCTGGCCGCGCCGCAACCGCGGATCGCGACCATGAGCAGCGGGGCGGCGCACCTCGGCCGCATCCGGTTCGAGGACCTGCAGTGGGAGCGGCGGTACAGCCCGACGCTCGCGTACGCGCAGTCGAAGCTCGCGAACCTGCTGATGGCGCGGCAGCTCTCCACGCTGGCGCGGGAGCGCGGCTGGACCCTGCGCAGCACCGCGGCGCACCCGGGGTTCACCCGCACCAACCTGCAGACCGCCGGCCCGACGATGGGCGGGACCAGGCCGAGCCTGATGGGTCGGGGAGCGGGGATCCTGCCCTCGCAGGAGCCGCGGCAGGGCGCCGAGCCCCTGCTGTTCGCCGCGGCCGACCCCGCCGCGACGGACGGCGGCTACTACGGACCGGACGGGCGGTTCGGCCTGGTCGGGACCACCACCGAGGTCCGGGTGCCCCGCCGGGCGCGGGACGCCGGCCTGGCCGCCCGGCTGTGGGCCGAGTCCGAGCGGCTCACCGGCGTCGCGCGCCCCGTGCCGGCCTGATCATCCGCCGTGCGTCGCGGCGCTCTGGTAGTCGGTGTAGGTGTACGGGTTGTCGAGGATCTTCGTCTCCGGGACGTCGGGGTTCATGCCCTGCGCCCAGGCCTCCTCGCCGAGCGTCGACCGCAGGTGCTCGACGGTCCGCTCGACCGTCGCCCGCGCCGCCGCCAGGTCGACGTCGACCAGCCGGCCCGCCCGCTTCACGATCCGCCCGTCCACCAGCACGGTGTCGACGTCGCCGCGCTGGGCCTGGAAGGCCACGTGCCCGTAGGGGTTGAGCAGCGGGAACATCACCGGTGAGTGCTCGTTGCGGATCAGCACGACATCGGCGGACTTGCCCACCTCGAGGCTGCCCAGCTCGGCGTCGCGCCCCAGCGCGCGGGCCCCGCCCAGCGTCGCCCACTCCACGACCTGCTCGGCCCGCAGCGCGGCGTGGGTGACGGTGTTCCCCTTGGCGTGCGCCTCCAGGTGCTCGCGCGAGCGGTCCGCGCCGAGCGTGCTGCGCATGGCGGAGAACAGGTCGCCGCTCCACCACACCGAGGTGTCCATGGACAGCGACACCGGGATGCCGTGCAGCCGCAGCGCCCAGGTGGGCGGGTAGCCCTGGCCGGCGCTCTGCTCGCTCTCGGTCGACACCGACACCGAGCCGCCGGTGGCCGCGATCCGGTGGTACGAGTCCGCGGACAGGGTCGCGGCGTGCACGTAGACCGACTCGGGCGTCATGAACCCGTGCTCGTGCATGAGCCGGATGCCGTCGTCGTTCGTGGCGCCCCACACCCCGGCGTGCGTGGTGACCGGCGCGCCCAGCTCGCGGGCGACCTCGAAGGCCGGCTTCTCCGGGAACGCCGGGTCGCCGGTCACGTCGAAGGCCATCTGGAAGCCGAGCAGGTCGTCCCGGCGGCGGGCGACGAAGTCGCGGAACTCAGGAGCGGCGGTCCATTCCGCGGGCGCCTGCTGGATGTTGCCGTAGGCCAGCACGAACCGGCCGGGCACGGCCTGCAGCGCGTCGACGGCGGCGTCGGCGTGGTCGACCGTCTGCAGGCCGTGCGACCAGTCGACGGTGGTGGTGACGCCGGCGTCGAGCGCCTCGAGCGCGGAGAGCAGGTTGCCCGCGTACACGTCCTCGGGCCGGAAGGCCTTGCCCCACTCCAGGTAGTACCAGACGAAGTACTGGGTCAGCGTCCAGTCGGCGCCGTAGCCGCGCATGGCCGTCTGCCACATGTGCCGGTGCGTGTCGATCATCCCCGGCATGACGATGCCGCCGGTCGCGTCGATCTCGACGGTGCCGTCGGGCACCTCGAGGTCCGGACCGAGGGCGGCGATCCGGCCGTCGGTGACGAGCACGTCCTGCCCGGCGAGGACGCGCTTGGCCGGGTCCATCGTCAGCACGGTCCCGCCGCGGAGGACGATCGGGCGCCCCTCGGTCGACTCGCTCATCGGCTCGCTCCCTCGCGATCTTCGGACCATCGTCCGCCTGTCGGTCAGCACCGCGTGCGGGCTACTGTGGTCGAGCCCGTCGGCGGTGTCAATCACTCCGGGCCCGAGGCGCGGGCCCGCCGCGGTACCGCCCTGACCGGCCAGCGGACGCGGCCGGGCTACGGTGGGCGCCGCACGCGGCGGGACGGGGGTACGCATGCCACGCGAGGGAACGGGTCCGGACTTCATCGAGGCCCTGGCCCGGGGGCTGGACGTCATCACGGCCTTCCGGCCCGGGCGGCCCGTGATGTCCCTGGCCGAGGTGGCCGCCGCCGCCGACCTGGCCCGGCCGACGGCGCGGCGCATCCTGCTCACCCTCGCCGAGCTCGGCTACGTCCGCGCCGAGGAGCGCGGCTTCGCGCTGACCCCGCGGGTGCTGGACCTGGGCGTGGCCTACGTCCGGTCGACCGGCCTGTGGGAGGTCGCCCGCCCGCACCTGGAGAAGCTGGTCGAGCGCACGAACGAGTCGTGCTCGATCGCCCAGCTCGACGGCTCGGACATCGTCTACGTCGCACGCGTGTCCGTGCCCAAGATCGTGTCGCTGGCGGTGCAGATCGGCACGCGGTTCCCCGCGCTGCAGACCTCGCTCGGCAAGGTCCAGCTCGCCGCCCTCCCGCCTGACGAGCTGGAGCGCGTGCTCGCCGAACCCACCCGTTCCGGCCTGGTCCCGCGCTGGCAGCCGGACCGCGCGGAGCGGGACGCGGTGCTGCGCGAGGTGCGGGCCCGCGGCTGGGCGCTCACCGACGAGCAGCTCGCACCCGGTATCCGCTCCGTGGCCGCCCCCCTGCGTGACGGGTCGGGCCGGGTGATCGCCGGGGTCAACGTCAACTGCCACGCGGCGGAGACGTCCGTGGAGCACCTGCGCGAGCACCACCTGCCGCTGCTGCTGCACGCGGCCGGGGAGATCAGCGCGGACTTCGCCCGGCTGGAGACCGTCCCGCACGTGACGGTGTCCGGCTCGTCGCGCCCGGCTTGACGTCGCCCGCGTCAGGTCGAAGAATCCGAGGCACGACGGACGGATGTCCGTGCAGCGGACAGGAGGGCATCGGATGAGCACGCCCGATCCCACGACAGGAGGCCCGCTGGCCGGGCTGCTGGTGGCCGACTTCTCCCGGATCCTGGCCGGCCCGTACGCCACGATGCTGCTGGCGGACCTGGGCGCCGAGGTGGTGAAGGTCGAGGGCCCGGCCGGCGACGACACCCGGACCTGGATGCCACCGGTGCGCGAGGGTGTCTCGACCTACTTCCTGGGCATCAACCGCGGTAAGCGCTCGATCGCCCTGGACCTGCGCGACGAGTCCGACCTGGCCGCCGCCCGCGAGCTCGCCCGGCGCGCCGACGTCGTCATCGAGAACCTCAAGCCGGGCGGGATGGCCCGGTTCGGTCTCGACTACGACGCGGTCCGGAAGTCCAACCCCGGCGTCGTCTACGCGTCGATCAGCGGGTTCGGCTCCGGCCCGGGCCGGGACGTGCCGGGCTACGACCTGATGGTGCAGGCCATGTCCGGGCTGATGTCGCTCACCGGCGACGCGGACGGGCCCCCGTACCGGGCCGGGATCTCGGTCTTCGACGTCATGGCCGGCAACCACGCCGCGATCGGCATCCTCGCCGCGCTGCGGCACCGCGACCGCAGCGGCGAGGGCCAGCACGTCGAGGTCAACCTGCTGTCCTCCGCGCTGACCGGCCTGGTCAACCACAGCTCCGCCTGGGTCGCGAGCGGCACCGTGCCCTACCGGATGGGCAACGCCCACCCCAGCGTCTTCCCCTACGAGCCGCTCCCCACCGCGGACGACGACCTGATCGTCGCCGCCGCCAACGACCCGCAGTTCCGCAAGCTCTGCGGCGTGCTCGGGATCCCGGAGGTCGCCGACGACCCGCGCTTCGCCCGCAACGCCGACCGCACCGCGAACCGCGAGGAGCTGCGGCCGCTCCTCGTGGAGCGGCTGCGGGAGAAGGGCGCGGTGGAGTGGTTCGACCTGCTCACCGCGGCGGGAGTGCCGTCCGGCCCGATCCAGACGATCGACGGCGGCTTCGCCATGGCCGAGCGGTTCGGGCTCGACCCCGTCGTCCCCGTCGGGGAGGGTGATCGTGCGGTGCCCACCACCCGGCACCCGATCCGGTTCTCCGCCACGCCCGCGGTCTACCGGCTCCCCCCGCCGGAGCTCGACGAGCACGGCGCCGAACTGAGGAAGTGGCTCGGCGAGCATGACTGAACACGAGTACCCCACCGCCCTGGGTGCGGCGTCCCGGGAGAAGATCACCCTGCTCGGCCAGGACCTGGCCGACGACGTCATGGGCCGGGTCGGGTTCGGCGAGCTCGCCTTCTGGCTGGCCACCCAGCGCCGCCCGAGCAAGGGCGAGACCCGGGTGTTCGAGGCCGTGCTGGCCGCGCTGGCCGATCACGGCTTCACCCCGACCGCGATCGTCACCCGGCTGACCTACCTGTCCGCCCCGGACTCGGTGCAGGGCGCGCTCGCCGCGGGCCTGCTCGGCGGCGGGTCCCGGTTCCTCGGCGTGACGGAGGACTGCGGACGGTTCCTGCACGAGCGGCTGCCGGCGCAGCTCCCGATGGACGACGCCGGCTGGGACGAGATCGCCCTGCAGGTCGTCCGTGAGCAGCGCGAGGCGAAGAGGTTCGTGCCGGGGCTCGGCCACCACGTGCACAAGGACGGGGACCCCCGCACCCGCCGGCTCTACGCGATCGCCCGCGAGGAGGACCTGGTCGGACCGCACCTGGAGCTGTTCGCCGCGATCGGCCGCGTCCACCCGCAGGTCCTGGGCCGGACCCTGCCGCTCAACGGCGCCGGGGTCTGCGGCGCCGCGCTGGCCGACCTGGGCCTGCCGCTGGAGCTGCTGCGGGGGTTCGCGCTCCTCGCCCGCACCGCCGGGCTCATCGGCCAGCTCGCGGAGGAGCTCAGGCACCCCGTGGGCAACGACATCTTCCTGTCCGTCGACCTGAACAACAGGCCGGTCGACCCGGACCCCTACCGACCGTCCTGACGGTCCCGGCGAGAGCGGGAGGCAGCGATGAAGCTGGTCACCGAGGAGAACATCACCGACCTCGCGGTGGAGCGCTGGGCCACGGCACGCGACCCCCGCACCCGCGAGGTGCTCACGGCGCTGGTCCGGCACCTGCACGACTTCGCGCGCGAGGTCCGGCTGACCGAGGCCGAGTGGATGGCCGCGATGCAGTGGCTGACGGCGACCGGGCAGATCAGCGACGAGAAGCGCGAGGAGTTCATCCTCGCCTCGGACGTGCTCGGCCTGTCCATGCTGGTCGTGCAGATGAACAACCGGCTCGACCCCGCCGCGACACCGGCGACGGTGCTCGGCCCGTTCCACATCGACGGCTCGCCCGAGCTGGACTTCGGCGGCGACATGTCCGACGGGCTGCCCGGCACCCCGCTCTACGTCAGCGGCACGGTCACGGCGCTCGACGGCACCCCGGTCGCCGGCGCCGTGCTCGACGTCTGGCAGTCCGACGCCGACGGCGTGTACGAGGCCCAGCTGCCGGAGATCGACGAGGCGCGGCTGCGGGCGAAGTACACGACCCTCGCCGACGGCTCCTACTGTCTGCGTACCATCGCGCCGAAGGGCTACTCGATCCCGATGGACGGGCCGGTCGGCGACCTCATCGGGAGGACGGGGATCAGCCACTTCCGCCCCGCCCACGTGCACTTCCTGCTCGCCGTCGACGGGTACGCCCCGCTGATCACCCACCTGTTCCAGGAGGGCGCGGAGTTCCTGGACAGCGACGTCGTGTTCGGCACGAAACAGGAGCTCGTGGTCGCCTTCGAGGAGCGCGAGCCCGGGCCGACGCCCGACGGCGGCAAGTCGGACGTGCCGTGGCTCGAGGCCCGGTACGACTTCCGCCTGCAGCCCGCCTGAGCCCGTGCGCGCGGCGCTGATCCCCGAGCCCGGCCGGCCGCCCGTGGTCGCGGACCGCGAGCCCCCGGAGCCCGGGCCCGGTGAGGTCCTCGTCGAGGTCCTGGCCGCCCCGATCACGCCGCTCGACGTGCTCTGCGCCTCCGGCCGCTCGTACTTCGGCGTGCCGAGCACCCCGTACGTGCCGGGCGTCCAGGGCGTCGGCACGGTCGACGGCCGCACGGTGTGGTTCCCGACCCCGGCCGGGATGGCGCCGGGCGACGGCAGCATGGCCGCGGTCGCGTGCGTGCCCGAGGCCGATCTCGTCCCGCTGCCCGCGGGCGTCGACCCGGTCCGGCTGGCCGCCCTCGGGCTGTCCGCCGTGGCCGCGCACCGCGCGCTGACCAGCACCGGCGGCCTGACGGCCGGCGAGACCGTGATCGTGCTCGGCGCCGGCGGCGTGGTCGGTCAGGTCGCGGTGCAGCTCGCCCGCCTCGCCGGAGCCGCCCGGGTCGTGGCGGGC
>NZ_JBEZDN010000106.1:0-27555 GCF_040648315.1 Pseudonocardia sp. NPDC049154 | reverse complement strand
GCGATGATCGCCATGGCGACCATCGCCACTCACGAGGCCTCGTTCAGCGCCGACGTTCGCTCCGCAAGCTCCGCTAAGCGCCGACGTTCGCTCCGCAAGCTCCGCTCAGCGCCGACGTTCGCTCCGCAAGCTCCGCTCAGCGCCGACGTTCACTCCGCAAGCTCCGCTCAGTGATGCTTCAGCTTCGCCGGCGTCGACGGCGGCGGCACGACCGGCCCGATGTCCCCGTCCGGCGCCTCGTCGAGGTCGACCATCACGGGGGCGTGGTCGCTGGGGCCGGAGCCCTTCCGCGCCTTGCGGTCGATCCACGCCGCCTTCGTCCGGCCCGCCGGCTCGGCGCCGCACAGCACCAGGTCGATCCGCATCCCCATGTCCTTGTGGAAGCGGCCGGCGCGGTAGTCCCAGTAGGAGAACACCCGCTCGCCCGGCCACCGGTCCCGCACGACGTCGGCCAGCCCGGCCGCCTGCAGCGCGGTCAGCGCCTCCCGCTCCGGCGGGGTGACGTGGGTGGAGCCGACGAACAGGTCGGGGTCCCACACGTCGGCGTCCGTCGGCGCGATGTTCATGTCGCCGGCCACCACGGTGTGCGCGGTGTCGCCCGCCGCCACCATGTGCCGCAGGGCCTCCAGCCAGCGCAGCTTGTAGCCGTAGTGCGGGTCGTCCGGGGTGCGGCCGTTGGGCACGTAGACCGAGGTCACGCGCAGGCCGCCGCAGGTGGCGGTGACCGCCCGGGCGTCGGGGGCGTCCGAGTCGAAGGTCGGCTCCTCGGGCAGCCCGCGCATCACGTCCGTCAGCCCGACGCGGGACAGCAGCGCCACCCCGTTCCACCGGCCCTGCCCGTGGTGGGCGACCTCGTAGCCCCGCTCGGCCAGCGGGCCGTCGAACTCGGCGGCCCAGTCGGCGTCCGAGAGCTTGGTCTCCTGCAGGCAGACGACGTCCGGGGCCCGCTCGTCCAGCCAGGGCAGCAGCCGCGGCAGCCGCGACTTCGCCGAGTTCACGTTCCAGGTCGCGAGGCGCACGGCGTGCGACCCTAGTCCTCGTCGGCGGGCGAGGCCTTGCGGACGTACAGCAGCCGGTCGCCCCGCTCGAGGGCGTCGACGGCCGAGGCGTCGACCCGGTACAGCTCGTCGCCGCGCACCACGCCCAGCACGATGTCGGCGAGGTGCCGCGGCGAGCCGCCCACCTCGTCCCGCTCGACCTCGCGCTCGCTGATCGCGAACCCGGCCTCCGGCGTGAGCAGGTCCTCGACGACCTCGACGACGCTCGGCGTCCGGGTCGCGACGCCCAGCAGCCGGCCCGCCGTCTCGGCCGAGACGATGACCGAGTCGGCGCCGGACTGCCGGAGCAGGTGGACGTTCTCCGACTCCCGGACCGCCACCACGATGCGCGTCTTCGGCGCCATCTCGCGGGCGGTCAGGGTGACGAGGACGGCGGTGTCGTCCCGGTTCGTGGCCACCACGATGGCCGTCGCCTGGTGGGCGCCCGCGATGCGCAGCACCGCCGACCGGGTGGCGTTTCCCGTCACCGTGACGAGACCGAGGGCCGAGGCGGCGTCGAGCTGCGTGCGGTCGGTGTCGACCACGACGATGTGCTCGGGTTCGACGCCGTCGCCGAGCAGTGTCTCGACGGCGGCCCGGCCCTTCGTCCCGTACCCGATGACGACGGTGTGGTCGCGCACGCGGGACCTCCAGCGCTGGATCCGGAACGACTGCCGGGAGCGTTCGGTGAGCAGCTCGACGGTCGTTCCGACGAGGACGATCAGGAACAGCAGCCGCAGCGGCGTGATCACCACGGTGGTGAGCAGCCGCGCGGTCGCGGTGTAGGGGACGATGTCGCCGTAGCCCGTCGTGGAGAGCGAGACCGTGGCGTAGTAGAGGGCGTCGTTGAAGGAGATCTCGCCCTCGCCGTTGTTGTCGACGTACCCGGCGCGGCCGAAGTAGACGATCAACGCGGCGGCCAGCAGCGCCCCGAAGGCGACGGCCACCCGCTTGAGCAGAGCGACCAGCGGACCCTGGGGGTTGTCGGGCATGCGAAGGGCGCCGATCACCTGCGGATCGACGGGCGGGCGGCGGGGCCGATCACGCATCGCGCGGAGACTAGCGCCCCCGGGCCGGCCGGTGGGCGCGGGCCACGGTCACCCGATCCACTTGCGATCATGCCGGGCATGAACCTCTCCCGGCCCCTGGCGGCGCTGCTCGGCACGGCCGCGGTGGCGCACGCCGTCACCCCCGCGTTCTTCGACGCGATCGTCCCGCCGCAGCTGCCCGGCCCCCGGCGGTTCTGGACCTACGCGTCGGGTGTCGCGGAGGGCGCCGTCGCGGCGGCGGTGGCGGTGCCGCGCACCCGCCGGCTCGGCGGGTACGCCGCGGCGGCGCTGTTCGTGGCGGTGTTCCCGGCCAACCTGACGATGGCGCTGGACTGGTCGGACAAGCCCGTGCGGCAGCGCGCGATCGCCTACGGCCGCCTCCCGCTGCAGGTGCCTCTCGTCCTCTGGGCGCTTCGGGTGGCCCGGGGCTGAATTAGCGCAGCTCGGTGGGGGTCGTGAGTGCGGGGTGCCGCTCTAGGGGCAGTGGGCACTCACGGGGAGGTGAGACCTGCGGCCGCGGCACCGTCCCGAAGCGCATCGAGCCCGAACGCCCCCACCGGGTCGAGCGCCCCCGTCCCGGTGACCCCGTGCGAGAGCGCGCGGGCCGCGCCCCACGCGAGCAGGTCGGCGGTGAGGGCGTAGGGGTCGGGCGCGGTGAGACGGGTGCGGGCGAGGAGGGTGCCGTAGTCGTCGAACACCTCGGCGACGACGTGCGAGCGGCAGCGCGCCAGCGCCTCGGCCGACGGGTCGCGGGGCAGCCGGCCGGCGAGCGCGCCGAGGGCGCCCAGCAGCGGTGCCGGCGGGGCGGGCAGCCGGCTGGCGGCGTGCACGGCCCCGCTGAGCGCCCCGAACCATCCGAGGTGGACGTCGACCGTCTGCAGGCCCGGCTTCAGCCGCGGCAGTGCGAACTGCTCGACGCCGCCGATCGACACCCCGGGCCGCGGCCGGCCGTCGACCTCGTAGGTGCGCAGACGGGCGCCGGCGTTCTCCGTCCGGACCGCCCCGTGCCGGAGGGTGTGTCCGGGCGAGCCCGCGATCCCGATCAACGACGTGACGGTGCCGCGGGAGAACCAGCGCCCGCGGCCGGACAGGAAGTAGCCGACGTCGACCCGCGCGGCCCGCTCCCCCGCCTCACGCAGCGCGAGCGCCCCGGCCAGCACGCCCGGCACGTAGTCGTGCCCGAACGCCGCGAGCAGCCGCGCGCCGGAACGCTCGGCGGCCGGTCCCTGCAGCTCGAAGACCTCGCGGACGAACGGCGGCTCGCCGGTCGAGTCCAGGTAGGTCGCTCCGGCGGACACCGCCGCGGCGAGCGCGGCCCCGCCGAGCCGGGCGAACGGGCCGACGGTCGTGACCAGCACGTCGTCCGGGCCGACGAGCCCGCTGACGGAGGCGACGTCGGTGACGTCGGCGGTCGCCGTCGGGCAGCCGAGGCGCTCGCCGAGCGCCGCCAGCCGCGCGGCGTCCCGCCCGGCCAGCACGGGCCGCACGCCCCGCCCGACCAGTGCCTCCGCGGTGCGCCCGCCCGTGTAACCGGTGGCGCCGAACAGCACGATGCGTCCGCTCACGCCGGCACACGCTAGCGGGCGGTGATCACGGAGGTCCCGCGCCCGCGAGGGCCGTGCCCTGCGCAGGGCCGCACCTTAGGCTGTGCGCGTGGTGACCGAGGACGCCCCCGTCGCGCGCCGGCGGCGGCTGTTCCGGCGGCCCGGCGGCGCGACCACGGACGCCACGGAGGTCCTCGCAGCCGGCTCGGCGATCGCCGCCGATCTGCGCGGCGGCCTCACCGCGCGCCCCGGCGACCTCGGTCCCGATCCGGTGGCGCGGGCGGCCCGCCGGCTGCGTGCGCTGCTCCGCGCCGACGCCGTCGGGCTGGCGGACCTGCACGGGGAGCCGGCCTGGGCCGGCCGCCCCGACCAGCAGGCGGACGAGCTTGTCGAACAGGCGCGCCGGGACGGGCACCGGGCCGCGCGCGGGACCACGGTGGTGCTGCCGCTGCAGGTCCGCGGCGAGCCCGCCGGGGTGCTGGTGGTGTGCGGCGACGTCCCGCGCCCGGCCGCGCGACGGGCCGCGGACTGGGTCGCGGAGGCGCTCGAACGGGGCCGGCTCGAGGCCTCGGCGACGGCCGCCGAGGAGGCCGAGCTGCGGGCGTTGCGCGCGGAGATCTCCCCGCACTTCGTCTACAACGCGCTGACCACGATCGGCTCGTTCGTCGACAGCGACCCGGACCGGGCCCGCGACCTGATCCTCGACTTCGCCGAGTACATCCGGCACTCGGTGGCCCGCCGCGGCGACTACACCACCCTCGCCGGCGAGTTCCGGGCCGTCGAGGCCTACCTGGCGCTGGCCCGCGCGGTGCTCGGCGACCGGCTGCGGGTGCAGGTGCGGATCGCGCCGGAGGTGCTGCCGGTCGCGCTGCCCTTCCTCGCCCTGCAGCCGCTGGTGGAGAACGCGGTGCAGCACGGCGTCGAGCGCCGCAACGAGGGCGGGTCCGTGCAGGTCAGCGGCGAGGCCCAGGGATCGGAGTGCGTGATCGCGATCGAGGACGACGGGCCCGGTATGGACCCCGAGGTGGCCCGCGCGGTGCTCGCCGGGGCGGGGCCGGGCGACGGGCTGGCGCTGACCAACGTGGACCGGCGGCTGCGCGCCGTCTACGGGCCGCAGTACGGGCTGGTCATCGAGACCGCGGTCGGCGCCGGAACCCGGGTGGTCATGCGGGTGCCACGCTTCCAACCGGGCGTGGTCGCCTCATGAGCACCAGGTCGAACGGGGCACGTCTGCGGGTCCTCGCGGTCGACGACGTCGCCCCGGCCCTCGCCGAGCTGACCCGGCTCCTCGCGGCGTCGCGGTGCGTCGAGGAGGTCGTGCCGGCCGGCGACGCGCTCACGGCGCTGAAGCTGCTGCAGGCCCGCCGGTTCGACGCCGCCTTCCTCGACATCTCCATGCCGGGGATGGACGGGCTGGAGCTCGCCTCGCTGCTGTCCCGGATGACCGACCCGCCGGAGATCGTGTTCGTCACGGCCTTCGAGGAGCACGCCGTCTCGGCCTACGGCGTCGGCGCCCTGGACTACCTGCTCAAACCCGTCGCCGCCGAGCGGCTCGACGCCACCCTCGCCCGGGTGCTGCGCGTCGCCCGGGCGACGGACCCCGCCCCGCCCGTCCCGGCCGTCGACGAGCTGGCCGCGGTGTCGGTCGAGCTCGGCGGGCGGACCCGGTACGTCCGGCGGGACGACGTCCGGTTCGCCGAGGCCCAGGGCGACTACGTCCGGCTGCACACGCGAGGCGGCTCGCACCTCGTGCGGATGCCGATCTCGCGGCTGGAGGAGCACTGGTCGGGCGTCGGGTACGTGCGGGTGCACCGCAGCTTCCTGCTCGCGGTGCACGCGGTGCAGGAGCTACGCAGCGACGCCGGCGGCGGGCTGCTCGCCCACACGGACGCCGGCGACGTCCCGGTGAGCCGCCGGCACGCCCGTGAGCTGCGGGAACGCCTGCTCGAGGCCGCCACGCGCGGCGACTTCTCGCCGGGCCGGCCGCGGTGAGCGGGGCGGCCCGGTGAGCCGGCAGCGGCGGGTCGCGGTGACCAGCCCGCAGACCCGGGTGGCGCTCGCCTCGCGCCGGGGCGTCTCGGGGGTGCCGCGCTCGCTGACCGGCGACGAGCTGCGCACGGCCGCCCGGATCCGGCGCCGCCAGCTGCAGATCGCCGCGAGCACCCTCGCCGCCGCCGCGCTGCTGCTGGTCGGCCTGCCCGTGCTGCTCGGCGTGGTACCGGTGGGGCTGCGGCTGGGGCCCGTCCCGGTCGTCTGGATCGCCGTCGCGCTGCTGCCCTACCCGGTGCTCGCGGGGCTGGCGCACTGGCAGCTGCGCCGCGCGGAGCGGACCGAGGAAGGGACCGAGCGGGTCGACGTGGGGTCCCGGGGCCGGTGACCGCGCTCGCCGTCGTCCCGGTCGTCCTGGCGACGCTGCTGATCGGGGCGCGCGGCGTCGCGGCGCTGCGCTCCACCTCGGACTTCCTGGTCGCGTCCCGGCGGGTCTCCCCCACGCTCAACGCCGCCGCCGTGTCCGGGGAGTACCTGTCGGCAGCGTCGTTCCTCGGCATCGCCGGGCTCGTCGTCAAGAACGGGGTGGGGGCGCTCTGGTACCCGGTCGGGTTCACCGCCGGCTACCTGCTGATGCTCGTGCTGGTCGCGGCCCCGATGCGGCGCACGGGCGCGCTGACCGTGCCGGACTTCGCCGAGGCGCGGCTCGGCTCGCCGGGCCTGCGGCGGTTCAGCGCGGTCGTCGTGCTGGTGATCGCCGGGCTCTACCTGGTGCCGCAGTTCACCGCCGCCGGCCAGGTCCTCACGCTGGTCAGCGGCACCCCGCACTGGGTCGGGATCGTGGTCGCGGGCGCGGCGGTCAGCGTCACGCTCGCGCTGGGCGGGATGCGCGCCGCGACCTACGTGCAGGCCTTCCAGTTCGTGCTCAAGCTGCTGCTGTTCATCGTCCCGGCGATCTGGCTGGTGGTGGCGGCCGGTGCCGAGACGCGTGCGGAGGCGCTGCGGCCCGCCGAGTACGCCGCGTTCCCGCGGCCCACCGAGGTCACCTTCCGGCTGGACACCCGGCTGCAGGTGCGCGAACCGGTCACGGTGCTCGCCGGGGGTGTCCCGGTGCGGCTGGAGCCGGGCGAGCACGTCGTCCCGGGTGACGCGACCTGGGTCTTCCCCGAGGGCGCCGCGGTGCCGGAGATCGCGGGCGCGGCGCTGCCCGGCAGCGACACCTGGCAGCAGCCGCTGCTCGACGGCGGCAACGGCCACCCGCTGCTCGCCACCTGGTCGATACTGGTCGCCACGGCCCTGGGCACGATGGGGCTCCCGCACGTCATCGTGCGGTTCCACACCAGCCCCGACGGCCGGGCCGCCCGCCGGACCGCCGCGATCACCGTCGGCCTGCTCGGCTCCTTCTACGTCTTCACCGTGGTCTACGGGCTGCTCGGCGGGGTGCTCCTGCCCGAGCTGTACCTGTCCGGGGCGACCGACACCGCCGTCGTGGCGCTGCCCTCGCGCGTGGACGGGGGCGCCACCGGCGCGGTCTTCACCGCGCTGCTCACCGCGGGCGCCTTCGCCGCGTTCCTCGCCACCTCGCTCGGCCTGCTGCTCGCGCTGGCCGGGGCACTCGCGCACGACCTGCTGCCCGGCTCGCTGCGCCGGCTGCGGCTGACCGCGCTGCTCGCCGCCGGGGTGATCGTGCTGCTGGCCCTGCCCGCTGTGCGGATCGACGTCGGTGCCGTCGTGACCTCGGCCTTCGCGGTGGCCGCGTCGACCTTCTGCCCGATGCTGGTGCTCGGCATCTGGTGGCGGGGCCTGACGGCGCGGGGCGCGTTCGTGGGGATGGTCGTCGGGCTGGCGTCGTCGGCCGGGGTGATGGCGCTGGGGCTGCTCGCACGGCCGGACCCCGGGCTCGTGGCGCTCCTGCTCGGGCAGCCGGCGCTCTTCTCCGTGCCCCTCGCGTTCCTCACCATGGTCGCGGTGTCCCGCCGCGACCGTCCGCCGCCGGGTGCCGAGGCCGCGATGCTGCGCCTGCACCTGGACGAGCGAACCTGAACACCCGACCGTTCGTCGCGGATTCCGACCGTTCGTCGGCCGTTGGTCGTGCGGGCCCGCGCTGTGTCGTGCGTTACTTCCGCGCCCGTTGGGTACTCGGTTGTGCTGTGCCCGGTACGGCCCGGTCCGTCCGGGTCGGACGCAGCACCACACCCCACAGTGCGAGGAGGCACCGTGAGCACCACCGAGTCCCCGCCCCCTGCCGGCGAGAGCCCGGCGGGAGGCACCACGGCCCACCCCGACTGGACAACGGTCCAGCAGAGCACCGAGTTCCAGGCCCTGCGCCACCGGCTGCGCAGCTTCGTCTTCCCGCTCACCGCGGCCTTCCTCGCCTGGTACCTGCTGTACGTGGTGCTGGCGAGCTACGCGGCCGGCTTCATGGCGATCAAGCTGGTCGGGAACATCAACGTCGGCCTGGTCTTCGGCCTGCTGCAGTTCGTGTCCACCTTCGCGATCACCACCTGGTACGTGAAGTGGGCGGACAAGAAGTTCGACCCGCACTCGGCGGCGATCCGCGAGGAGATCGAGGGGGCCGGCCGATGAGGTTCCTGGCGCAGGGCGGCGTGGAGGGATCCAGCCCGCTGCTCAACATCAGCATCTTCGCGATCTTCGTGATCATCACGCTCGCGATCGTGATCCGGGTGAGCAAGAAGGCGTCGAGCGGCGCCAGCGACTTCTACACCGCGGGCGGCGGCTTCTCCGGCCCGCAGAACGGCATCGCGATCTCCGGCGACTACCTGTCGGCCGCGTCGTTCCTCGGCATCGCGGGCGCCATCGCCCTCTACGGCTACGACGGCTTCCTCTACTCGGTCGGCTTCCTCGTCGCCTGGCTGGTGGCGCTGCTGCTCGTGGCGGAGCTGCTGCGCAACACCGGCAAGTACACGATGGGCGACGTCCTGGCCTTCCGGATGCGCCAGCGCCCGGTCCGCGCCGCCGCGGCGACCTCCACCCTCGCCGTGTCGTTCTTCTACCTGCTGGCCCAGATGGCCGGCGCCGGCGGCCTCGTCGCGCTGCTGCTGGACATCAAGTCGAAGACCGGCCAGTCGATCGTCATCGCGATCGTCGGCGCCCTGATGATCGCGTACGTGCTGATCGGCGGCATGCGCGGCACCACCTGGGTGCAGATCATCAAGGCGGTGCTGCTGATCGTCGGCGCCGGCGTGATGACGCTGTGGGTGCTCGCCCTGTCCGGCTTCAACCTGTCCGCCCTGATGGGCGACGCCGTGGCGCACGTCGGGTCCCTCGGCGAGAAGCTGCTCAGCCCGGGCGCCCAGTACGGCAAGAGCGCCACGACCCGCCTCGACTTCATCTCGCTCGGCCTGGCGCTGGTGCTCGGCACCGCGGGCCTGCCGCACATCCTGATGCGCTTCTACACCGTGCCCACGGCCAAGGAGGCCCGCCGCTCGGTGACCTGGGCGATCTGGCTGATCGGCATCTTCTACCTGTTCACCCTGGTCCTCGGGTACGGCGCGGGCGCCATCGTCGGGCCGGACGCGATCAAGAAGGCTCCCGGCGCGGCCAACTCCGCGGCCCCGCTGCTGGCCTACGAGCTCGGTGGCACGGTCCTGCTGGGCCTCATCGCGGCGGTCGCCTTCGCGACGATCCTCGCGGTGGTCGCCGGGCTCACGATCACGGCGTCGGCGTCGTTCGCGCACGACATCTACATCAACGTGATCAAGCACGGCCAGGTGCAGGACGAGCAGCACACGGAGGTCAAGATCGCCCGGCGGACGGCGGTCGTGATCGGCATCGTCGCCATCGCGGGCGGCATCCTGGCCAACGGCCAGAACATCGCGTTCCTCGTGGCGCTCGCCTTCGCCGTCGCGGCCTCGGCGAACCTGCCCACGATCCTCTACTCGCTGTTCTGGAAGAGGTTCAACACCAGCGGCGCGCTGTGGAGCATCTACGGCGGTCTCACCATCACGCTGGTGCTGATCGTCTTCTCGCCGGTCGTGTCCGGAAAGCCGGTCGACCCGGCGACCGGGCGCAGCAACTCGATGCTGCAGGGCGTGGACTTCCACTGGTTCCCGCTCGACAACCCGGGCCTGATCTCGATCCCGGCCTCGTTCCTGCTCGGCTACCTCGGCACGGTGCTGTCGAAGGACAAGGCGAACATGGACAAGTACGCGGAGATGGAGGTCCGCTCGCTCACCGGCGTGGGCGTGGAGAAGGCCGTCCAGCACTAGGCACGCACTATGGAACCATAATGCGATCCGGGGGCGCCTGGATCGCATTATGGTTCCATACTGCTTTTCGGGGCCGCATTGTCGAGCGTGATGGTTCCATGATGCTCAGGGGCGTTCGGGGATGCCGCGGATCATGGCGTGCAGCTCCCCGGCGGTCTCGAGGTCGGCGGGCCGGAGGGTGACGCCCTCGCGCACGTAGTGGAACGCCGCCCGCACCTTCTCCGGCGGCACCTCTGCCAGCGCCGCCCACGCCAGCCGGTACACCGCGAGCTGCACCCCGACCGCGTGCCGGCGCGACTCGTCCGGCACCGCCCCCGTCTTCCAGTCGACGACGGTGAACCCGCCGTCCGGGTCGGCGAACACAGCGTCCATCCGGCCGCGGACCGCGACCCCGGCCAGCACCGTCTCGAACGACACCTCCGCCTCCACCGGCACCCGGTCCGCCCACTCCGAGGCGAGGAAGGCCTCCTGGAGCTCGGTCAGCTCGGCGTCGGACGACTCGCTCGCCCCCTCGTCCGCCGCGCCGGGCAGCTCGTCGATGTCGAGCAGGCGCTCCGCCCCGAACCGCTGCTCCAGCCAGGCGTGGAACGCGGTGCCGCGGCGGGCGTGCGGGTTCGGCGGCAGCGGCAGCGGGCGGCGCAGGCCCGCGGCGAACGCGTCCGCATCGGCCGCGAGCTCGACGAGCTGGCTCACCGACACGTGCCCCGGGAGCGCGACCGACGGGCGGGCGATCCCGGCGGCGCGCTCGGCCAGCAGGACCTCGACGTCGGCCGCCCAGCCCTCCGGGTCCGGCTCCTCCACCGGCTCGGGCTCGATGTCGAAGCTCAGCTGGTCGGTCTCGCGGGCCCGGCGCCGTTCGGCCCGCCGCGCCCGCTCCTGCGTGCGGATCGCCTCGCGGACCAGGTCCGCGCCCTCGTGCACCGCGCCGGCGCGGGAGCCGAGCGGGTCCGCGGGCCACGCGGCGGTGACCTGCTCGGCGAGCACCGGGTTCTCGGCGCCCTCCTCCGGCGGCTCCGCCCACACCTCGGGCTCGGCGATCGCGCGCAGCTCCTGGAGGAACGGCGACGGCCCGCGCGGCTTCGACCCCGTGGCGCCCCAGTGGTGGCCCGAGCAGAGCAGGACGTGCTCGGAGCGGGTGAGCGCCACGTAGAACAGCCGCCGCTCCTCCGTCTTCCGGCGCTCCTCGAGGGCGGTGTCGTGCTCGTCGAGCGCCAGTTCCACCTGCTTGCGGTCCGGGCCCGGCGGCAGGTACAGCCCGGGCAGGTCGTCCGCGTCGCCCCGCAGCGGGACGGGCAGCTCGGCCACGCCCGTGAGCCAGGTGCCGGACATCCGCCGCCCGGGGAACACCTGGGTGACCACGTGGGGCACCGCCACGACCTCCCACTCCAAGCCCTTCGCGGCGTGCACGGTGAGGATCTGCACGCGGTCCTCGGCCACCTCGACCTCGCCCGGGGACAGCCCGTCCTCGGCCTTCTCGGCGGTCTCGAGGTAGTCGAGCAGGGCCGGCAGGCTCGCCACCTCGGCACCGGTCGCGAAGTCGGCGACGACGTCCGCGAACGCGTCGAGGTGCGCCCGGCCGGCGGGGCCGGGCCGGGCGGCGGTCTCCACGTCGAGCAGCAGGACCCGCTCGACGTCGGCCACCAGGTCGGTGAGCGGCGCCGAGGCCCGTGACCGCAGCCAGGACAGCTCGCGCGCGAGCCGGGTGATCCGCGCGTACCCGGCCGGGGAGTAGCGCTCGGCTTCGCCCGGATCGTCGAGCGCGTCGACCAGGCCCGCCTGCTCGGCCTGCTCCCCCGGCAGCGCGCCCAGCGCGAGCTCCGCCGGCGGCAGCGGCCCGGGGCGCGACGGCAGTGGCGGCACCAGCTCCCGGGCCCGCGCCCACAGCGCGGCCAGGTCGCTCACGCCCAGCCGCCAGCGGGCGCCGGTCAGCAGCCGGACCGCGGCGGGCCCGGCCAGCGGGTCCGCCACGATCCGCAGCGCGCTGACCAGGTCGCGGACCTCCGGGGTGTCGAGCAGCCCGCCCAGCCCGACGACCTCCACCGGCAGCCCGCGGGCCCGCAGCGCGGCGGCCAGGGCGTCCATGTCGCCGCGGCGGCGGACCAGCACCGCCGAGGTCGGCGGGCCCTCCCCGGCCGCGTCGCGGGCCCGCCAGTGGGTGGCGATGCCGTCGGCCACCCACTCGACCTCGGTGACGACGTCCGGGTGCAGGGCCACCCGCACGTCCCCGGGCACGGCCTTGGGACCGGGCCGCAGCGCCCCGACGGCCACCGAGTCCGGCGCGGTGCGCAGCGGCTCGGACACGGCGTTGGCCAGGTCCAGCACCTCGGCGGGATTGCGGAAGCTCGTGAGCAGCCCGTACTCACGCGCGGGCTCGCCGCCGGGCCGCGGGAAGTCGGTGCGGAACCGGGTGAGGTTGCCCGCGCTCGCCCCGCGCCAGCCGTAGATGGACTGGCAGGGGTCGCCGACCGCGGTCACCGCCAGCGGCTCCTCGCGCGCGGGCTCGCCCGGGATCCGGCCGAAGAGCGCGCGGAGCAGGACGCGCTGGGCGTGCCCGGTGTCCTGGTACTCGTCGAGCAGCACGGCCCGGTACTGCGCCCGCTCGATCGCGCCGACCTCGGGCCGGGCCTCCGCGACCCGGGCGGCGATCGCGAGCTGGTCGGAGAAGTCCATGGCGCGCTCGGCGGACTTGCGCCGCGCGTACTCCTCGACCAGCGGGAGCAGCTCCGCCCGCAGCCGCTGCGCCCCCATCCGGTCCCGGTACTTCTGCGACGGCTCGGCCCGCTGGCGCTTGCCCGGCGGCGCGTTCTCCAGCACCGCGAGCAGGCCGGAGGTGAAGGAGCGCAACCGCTCCGGTTCGACGAGGTGCTCCCCGAGCTCCCCGGCCAGCGCCAGCAGGTAGCCCGTGACCGTGGCCGGCACCCGGTCGACCTCGAGGTCCGCCGCCCAGGACGAGACGACGCGGTGCGCGAGCTGCCACGCCGCCGTCTCGCCCAGCAGCCGCGACGCCGGCTCGGCCGGCAGCCGCAGCGCGTGCTCGGCGACGAGTCGGCCGGCGTAGGCGTGGTAGGTCGCGACGGTCGGCTCGCCCGCCAGCAGGGCCGCGCGCCGGCCGCCACCCGGGTCCAGCTCGTCGAGCAGCGGGGAGCCGGCCAGGCGGCGAAGCCGCGAGCGGACACGCGTGCCGAGCTGCTGGGCGGCCTTGCGGGTGAACGTGAGCCCGAGGACCTGCTCGGGCAGCACCTGCCCGGTGGCCACGAGCCAGACGACGCGGGCCGCCATCGTCTCCGTCTTGCCCGCGCCGGCCCCGGCCACGACCAGCGCGGACTCGGGCGGCGCGGCGATCACCGCGGCCTGCTCCTCGGTGGGCGGCGGCAGCCCGAGGGCGCGCGCCAGCACCGCGGGCGCGAGACCCGTGTCGGGGGCGGCGATCGTCACGGCACCTGTCTACCCGACGGCACCGACAGGACCGGTCAGGCGGCCTGCCCGGGCAGCGAGGAGACCCGCATGTAGTCGACCTGCAGCCGGGTCTCGGGCGGGGTCGACTCGTCCGGCGCGGCGAGCCAGTCCTTGGCCGGGCCCTGGTCGAGCTGGATGGTGGCGTGCATCGGCGTGGTCGGGATCATCGCCCTGTCGGTGGTCTCGAACGTCTTCCTGCCGTCGATGTAGGCGGTCAGCCGGTCCGGGAGCCACTCGAACGCGAACGTGTGCCACTGCGAGAAGTCGCCCTTGGTGGCGTCGCCGAACGTCTTGTTGGCCGATCCTCCGTAGTGGATGATCGTGTGCGCCAGGTCCCGGTTCTCGCCGGGGACCTCCATCATGTCGAGCTCGCCGTCGTCCGGCCACTTCTCCGAGTCCGGCCAGAGCAGGATCGCCGAGCCCCAGCCGCGCCCCTTGTCGGTGCGCGCGCGGAACTCCCAGCGCCCGTACAGCTGCCCCTTCGAGTGGCCGACGCCGCCGGACACACCGCCGTCGCCGGGGCGGGCGGTGATCGTGAGCGCGCCGTCCACCACGGACACCGCGTCGGGGCTGCGCGTGCCGTTGCCGAACGCGCCCTTGGAGTCGTAGGCGCCCCAGGTGCCCTTGTCGAGGGAACCGCCGTTGAACTCGTCGCCTCCCGCGGGCACCCAGGCGACGCCGGACGAGGCGGCCGCGGCCTGGCGGGCGGCGTTCGGGGCCGGCTTCTTCGTGGTCGGCTTCGGGGTCGCCGTGCTGGTCGGCGCGGGTGTCGGCACGGCCGAGGAGGTCGGCGGGGGCGGCGTGGTCGTGGGCGCGAGCACCGCGCCCTGCGACGTGTCGGGGGCGGCGGTCAGCTCGGGCTCGGCCGCGGAGCCGCACGCGCTGAGCACGACGGCCAGCAGGCCGGCGATGCCGACCGCACGGACGCGTTGGCGGGACACGGGGCCTCCAGGGACCGAACCGCCGGGCGACGACGCGGGGAGCCACGACGCGGCGGGATGAAACGCAAGGGGGACGCGCCCGAACCTAGCGCGAACACCCGGCCGGGTGAGGCCCGACCCTCCGAGCGGGCACAGGGGCGCGGTGCACGGTCGCCGCAGGTGGGAGCGGGCGGGCGGGCAGCCCGCCCGGCTCACTCCTCGACCACCGACCGACCGGACTCGACCGCGGGGCAACTCCCCCGAACGGGGCAACGGTCGCAATCCGGTCCGACGCGTGCGACGTACGCCGGTCCGGAGGTCTGCCGCGCGGCCTCCCAGACGACGTCCCGCCACTGTCCGGCCGCCTCGGCGTCGAGCGGGGGCTGCACGGGTTCCTTCGGCGAGCCCGTGGCCTTGCGGTCGGCCACGAACACCAGGCGCGCCCCGCCCGGCCGGGCACCCTCGCCGACCAGGTCCGAGAAGGCGCCCAGGGTCGCGGCGAGCTGGTAGACCGCGAGCTGCGGGTGCTCGGCGGCCGAGGCGGCGCTGACCGCGGTCCGCCCCGTCTTCACATCGACGACGACCGGGCGGCCCTCCGCGTCGACCTCCAGCCGGTCGACCCGGCCGCGGAGCCGCACGGTGGGGCGGGGCGTACCGACCTCGACCTCGTCCGGGTCGTCGCCCTCGATGTCGAGCTGGACGGGATGCTCGACCGCGACCAGCCGCAGGCCCTGCTCGCGGCTCTCCCGCAGCCATTGCGCGTAACCGGCGAGCATGCCGCGGACCCGGGCCAGCTCGCGGCGGCCGTACCAGGGCGCGCCCGCGTCGAGCCGGGCCCAGGCGGTCCGCAGGGCGGCGTCGATCTCCGCGGGCTCGGCACCCGCGGCCTGCGCCTGCACGAGGGCGTGGACGAGCGAGCCGGTGACGGCCGACAGCGCACCGGTCTCGTTGCCGCCGTGTCGCTCCAGCACCCAGCGCAGCGGGCAGGACAGGATCCGCTCGATGTCCGACGGCGACACGGGCACGATCTCGCCCTCGGGGCGCAGCGGCGCCTCGGCCGACGGCTCGGGCAGGCCGTACCAGTCGTCCGGGTGCGCCCCGGGCACCTTCTCCGCGGCGAGCCGGGCCAGCTGGGCCGCCGCGCGCCTGCGCCGGGCCGCCCGGGCGGGATCGCCGTGGTCCGGCTCGGTGACGGCGCGGCGCAGCTCGCCGACCAGCTCGGCCAGGACGAGCGCGCGGCCCGGCCGGAAGGTGGGCCGGCCCTCGGTGGTGTCGGCCGGGAGCGGGTCGAGCTCGTCGAGGAACCGGGAGGGCTGCTCGTCTTCCGCGTGCACCGCACTGACCAGCAGCGTGCGCCGGGCACGGGTGCAGGCGACGTAGAACAGCCGCCGCTCCTCGGCGAGCAGCGGGGCGACCCGGGACACGACCGCCTCGGCGCCGGTCGGTTCGGCGACGCCGGCGACGACGTCGACCAGCCGCTCGTTGCCCAGCAGGCTGCCGCGCAGCCGCAGGTCCGGCCAGCTTCCCTCCTGGACACCGGGCACGGCGACGACCTCCCACTCGCGGCCGCGGGCGGCGTGCGCGGTGAGCAGGGCGACCGCGTCCTCCCGTGGGGCGCCGGCGGTCTGGGTGTCGCCGGGGAGGTGCTGGTCGCCGAGGTACTCCGCGAAGCCGGCGACGTCCGCCCCCGGGAGCCGGTCGGTGTAGCGGGCGGCGGCGTCGAACAGCGCCAGGACGGCGTCGAGGTCCCGGTCCGCGGCCGCGCCCACGGGACCGCCGCGGGCGCTGGCGGCAGCCCAGCGGCGGGCGAGGCCGCTGCGCTGCCAGACCCGCCACAGGACCTCCTCGACCGTGCGGCCCTCGCCGGCGGCCTCGGCGGCCGTGGCCAGCAGGGTCGACACCGCGCGGAGCGGTGCGCTGTCGCCGGGCGGGAGCGCGGTCAGCGGATCGGGACGGCCGGCCGCGGCGGCACGCAGGGCCTCGACCAGCAGCGGGTCGCTGCCGACACGCTCGACGTCCTCCGCCGAGAGGTCGTGGGGGTCCGGGGACGGCGCCGACTCGGACGCCGGGACGAGGATGGGGCCGACGGACGAGGCGGGATCGGCGGGCGGGATCGGGGTTGGGCCGGGACTGGCCGGCGGGGCGGAACCGGTGGGGTCCGCGGCACGCCTGCGCCGGCCCTCTTCCCCCGCGGCGTGCAGACGCAGGAGGCCGCGGCGCAGCCGGCGCATCCGCATCGGATCGCCGGAGCCGAGCGCCGAGGTCAGCAGCGCGGTGGCGGCGTCGGCGTCGATCTCCTCGGGCCGGGTGGCGGCCCGCAGGATCAGCAGGAACGGCAGCACCGCGGGCTGGCGCGCGAGCGGCAGCTCCTCGGGCGGCGCCGCGATCGGGACCCCCGCCGCGACCAGCGCGCGCCGCAGGGCCGGGAGGGTCCGCCGCGCCGACCGCGACAGCACCGCCATCTCCGACCACGGCACGCCGTCGACGAGGTGGGAGCGCCGCAGCCGGTCGGCGATCCAGGCCGCCTCGGTGGCCGCCGACGAGAACGTGCGGACCAGCACCGAACCGGGGTCCGGAACCTCGTGCGACACCGTCGCGGGGGCGACCCGCAGCCGGCCCTCCCCCGAGCCGGAGAGCCGCGACGCCAGCCGGGCGCCCGCGGCACGCACCGCGTCCCGCTGCCGGTGGTCGACCGTGAGCACCGCGGTGGGTGCGTCGACCGCGCGCAGCCCGTCCGGGTCGGCGCCGCGGAACCCGAGAACGGCCTGGTCCGGGTCGCCGGCGATCAACGTGCTGGTGGCGGTGCGGGCCAGCACCCGGACCAGCTCGAGCTGCTGGGGGTCGAGGTCCTGCGCGTCGTCGACCAGGAGGTGGCGGACGCGCTCGCGCTCCGTGTGGAGCAGCTCGGGGTCGAAGGCGAGCGCGTCGAGCGCCGCGGCGACCAGCTCCGCGGAGTCGAGCGCAGGTGCGGTGGCCTGCGGCGCCGCCCGGCCCGCGGCGCCCCGCAGCAGGATGACCTGCTCGTACGTGCGGAAGAAGCGGCCGGCGGCCTCCCACTCCGGCACCCCGTGGCGCTCCCCGAGACCGAGGAGCTCCTCGGGGCCCAGCCCGCGCTCCTCCGCGCGCAGCAGGAGCTCGCGCAGCTCGGCGGCGAACGCGGGGATGCCGAGCGCCGGCCGCAGCCGCTCGGGCCAGCCCGAGCCGGGGACGCTGCCGTTCCAGTTCGCGATCTCGCCGGCCAGGAGGTCGCGGACGACCGCGTCCTGCTCCGCACCTGCTAGCAGCCGGGGCGGCGGGTCGCCGGCGCGCGCCGCGTGCAGTCGCATGATCCCGAACGCGTACGAGTGCACGGTGCGCACGAGCATCTCGCGCGAGGTACGGGCCTGGATCGCGGTGGCAGCCGGGTCGTCCGGGTGGATCCTGCGGATGAGGCGTTCGCGCAGGTCCGCGGCCGCGCGCCGGCTGCCGACGAGGAACAGGACGCGACCCGGGTCGACCCCCGCCCGGACCCGCCGCGCCACGCTTTCCACCAGCACGGTGGTCTTTCCGGTGCCCGGCCCGCCGATCACCCGCAGCGGCCCTGCCTCGTGCTCGACGACCCGCCGCGCCGCCGCCTCCCAGTCCGGCTCCGGCGTCGCGGGCCGGGGCGGGCGGACCAGCAGCGGCCCCTCGGCCGCGCTCGCGCGACCGCCGCCGACGGGCAGGCCGTCGACCGCGGCGCGGCGGGCGGGATCGGGGGTCACGGTCCGAGATTCGACCACGCCCCACCGACAGTTTCGAGCGGGGTCGCCGTTCCCGAGGTCGCCAGTCGCGGGTAGCAGGTCGCGGGGGCGTCGGGTCGCCGTGGCGGGTCGCGACGGGGCGGGTCGCGACGGGGCGGGTCGCGACGGGGATGATCGTTCCGAGTGTGACAGGAGTGTCCTCACGACGACGCTCGCGTGACGGCCGCGGGCTCTCGCCGCCCGGTGATCGTTCCGAGCGGCACCGCACGGTTGCGCCGGCAGCGGTTCTGTGCCGCTCGCGGCGGGAGGCGCGGATCACGGGCGATCCTGTCGGGGTCGGGTGGCACGATCACCGCATGCCCGACGCCCCCCTCCACGTCCATCCCGCCGGCGACCCCGCCGGCGCGCCGGTGCTCGCCCTGCACGGCGTCACCGGGCACGGCCTGCGCTTCCGCCCGGTGACCGAGGCACTGTCGGCGCTGCGCTGGCTCGGCGTCGACCTGCGTGGGCACGGGCGGTCGCCGTGGGCGCCGCCGTGGAACCTGGAGCAGCACGTCGCCGACGCGCTCGGGGTGCTCGACGCGCACGGGGTCGAGCGAGCGGCTGTCGTCGGGCACTCGTTCGGCGGGGCGATCGCCACGCACCTCGCCCGCACCGCACCGGAGCGCGTCACGAAGCTGGTGCTGCTCGACCCGGCGATCGGCCTGGACCCGCAGGACATGCTCGAGACCGCGGAGGAGTCCCGGGAGGACGAGTCCTACCCCGACCGGGAGGCGGCGCGCGCGGCCAAGGCGGAGAGCTGGGCCGCTGTGCCGTCGGCGCTGGTCGACGCCGAGGTCGAGGCCCACCTCGAGGAGCGGGACGGGGCGTGGCGGTGGCGCTACTCGCGCGCGGCGCTGGTCGCGGCGTGGGGCGAGATGGCGCGCGAGGCCGTGGTGCCGCCGGCGGGCCGTCCGACGCTGATCATGCCCGCCACCGGGGCCGACTTCGTCTCGGAGAAGTGGCTCGAGGCCTGCCGCACCGAGCTGGGCGAGCAGCTCACGATCACACCGGTGGACACCGGGCACATGCTGTACCTCGAGCGGACCGCCGAGGTCGCGGGACATCTGCAGGGTTTCCTGGAGGACTGATGGACGAGGAGACGCTCGAGCGGGTGCGGGCCGTCGTCGCCGCGATCCCGCCGGGCGCGACCAGCACGTACGGCCGGGTCGCCGCCGACGCCGGCATCCCCGGCCGCGCCCGGCTGGTGGGCCGGATCCTCGCGGAGGACGGGCACGACCTGCCCTGGCACCGCGTCCTGCGCGCCGACGGCACCTGCGCCCCGCACATCGCGCAGGAGCAGTCCGCGCGGCTGCGGGCCGAGGGCGTGCTCCTCGTCGACGGCCGCCTCCCCCGCGACCGCCGCTGATCAACGATTTCGTGCAGTCGGGGTTGGGAGCCCACGCCCGACGCACCCCCCGACGATCACGGGACACGCAGCTCCTCGACGACCTCCACCATGATCAGCGGCCGAGTGCAGCGACGGCATCCTGGCGAGCCCTGAGTGCACGCACCCCGCGATCACGGGTACCGCATTCCTTGGTGATCGCGGACCAAGTGCGCGGAGGGCCTTCAGAGCAGCCCGCGACGCCCCCACCGGTGATCATGGACGAGATGCTGCTCCTCGACGACCCGAGCCATGATCAACATCGAGGTGCAGCCAGGGCTTATCAGCAAGCCGTGGGTGCACGCATCCGACGATCAAATGCGCCGCGGGATTCGATGATCGCGCTTTGAGTGCGTAGAGGCCCTGCGCACCTGCCCCTGGCGCACCCAAACGACGATCATGAACGAGCCGCGCCTCCCCGACGACCCCCACCATGATCAGCAGTCGGGTGCAACCACGGTCCCTCAGCGAGCCATTGCTGCACGCACCCGACGATCACATCCGGCGCTCGCAAGATCGCGCCCCCACCCCGTCCCTCGTGAGTGGCGATAGTCGCTATAGCGACCATCGCCACTCACAGGGGCTGTTAGGCCGCGACCGTCCCGGTCTCGACGCCGGCGTGGTAGCGCGACACCACGGCGGCGACGACGTCCGGGTGGGCGCCCAGCGGGTCGCCCACCACGTCCGCACCGGAGTCACGGATGCGGGTGTGGAAGACCCCCGGCGCGAGCAGCCAGGACACCACGGAGATTCGCTCGGACCCGGCCCGGCGCAGGCCGTCGACCAGCGCGTCGATCCGGGGGGCGGCGGTGGCGGCGAACCCGACACGTACGCCGCGGCCGAGGGCGTCGGCCAGCATCTTCCCCGCGGCACGGACCTCGGCGATCGCCGCGGCGTCGGAGGACCCGGCCGCCGCCAGGACGACCGTGTCGCCGACCCGGTGCCCGGCGTCGGCCAGCCGGGCCAGCGCGGCGCGGACGAGCAGCGGGTCGGGGCCGAGCGCGGGGGTGACCACGAAGCGATCCGGGTCCGCGCCGGCCTCGGCGAGCTGGGCGGGGAGGTCGGTGCGCACGTGGTAGCCGGAGGCCAGGAAGGCGGGCAGGACCACGGCGCCGTCGAGCCCCCGGATCGCGTCGGCGACGGCCGGTCGCCGGACGTCGACGTACCCGACCCGCACCTCGACACCGGGCAGCGCGACCCGTGCCCCGGCCGCGATCTCCTGGACGACCGCGTCGGCGGCGTCGGACCGGCTCCCGTGGGCGACCAGGACCAACGGGGGCCGCGACCCGGACCACTCCTCCGGCGACGACGCCTGCATCGGAACGGACAGGTCGGCCGGCGGAACGGCCCTCACCGCTCGTCCCCGGAGACGCAGTGCCCACCGACCGGCGACGGACCGGCGTTGGGGTCGAGCGCGAGCCGGTAGCCCCGCTTCACCACGGTCTGGATCAGCTTCGGCACCCCCAGCGCCGAGCGGAGCCGGGCCATCGCCGTCTCGACGGCGTGCTCGTCGTCGCCCCCACCGGGCAGCGCGCGCAGCAGCTCGGCGCGCGACACCACCCGGCCCGGACGCCGGGCGAGCACCCGGAGCAGGGCCATCCCGGTGGGCGGCACCGCCTTCAGCTCGCCGTCGACCAGGGCGGCGTGGCCGCGCAGCTCCAGCCGGTGCCCGGCGACGGGCAGCCGCCGGGCGCGGGCCGGGGCCTCGGCCTCCAGCGCGCGGACCATCGCGCCGAGGCGCGAGCGCTGCGGCTGCAGCGTCGGGACGTCGACGGCCTCCAGCGGCGCGGCCGTGACCGGCCCGACGCACACGACCAGCACCGGGCCGCGCAGCGCCGCGATCAGCTCGTCCCGCAGCCTGCGCTCGGCCGCCCGGGCCAGCAGGCTCGCAGCCGCGGGCGCGCTGGTGAAGGTCAGCATGTCGACGCCGCCGGCCAGCACGAGATCGGTCAGCCGGTCCATCGGGGCGAGGTCGGCGGGCGGCACCCACCGGTAGACCGGCACCTCGACGACCTCGGCGCCGGCCATCTCGAGCGCCTCGACGACGTCGGGCAGGGGCTCGCCGTGCAGCTGGACCGCGATGCGCCGGCCGTCGACCCCTTCCTCGAGCAGGTGGTCGAGCACCTCGGCGGACGACTCCGACGGCGGGGACCACACCTCCGTCAGCCCGGACGCGCGGATCTGCCCGCGCGCCTTCGGGCCGCGGGCCAGCAGCTCGCCGTGGGCCAGGGCGGCCAGCAGGTCCTCGCCCATCCCCCAGCCGTCGGCGGCCTCGATCCAGCCGCGGAAGCCGATGCCCGTGGTCGCGACGGTGACGTCCGGCGGCCGCTCGATCAGGTCGCGCGTACGGGCCTCGAGCTCGGCGTCGTCGGCCAGCGGGACGATGCGCAGCGCCGGGCCGTGCTGCACGCACGCCCCCCGGCGCTCGAGCATCGTGCCCAGCTCCTCGGCCCGGCGGGCCGCCGTGACACCGACGGTGAAGCCCGCCAGCGGAGGGACCTGCGCCTCGGTGGTGGTGGGGGCGCTCATCGGGGCATTCTCCGCTACGTCGGGGTCGATGCTGAACGCCGGAGTGGTCACCGTAACCCGATCTGCACGAGCCCGTCGTGCACACGGACCGCATAGACCGGCACGGAGACCCCCGGAGTGTCGAGGCACCGGCCGTCGACCAGGCTGAAGGACTCCTTGTAGACGGGCGACGCGACGACGGGCTCGCCGCCCCGGTCGCCGACGATCCCGCGGGACAGCACGGCCGCCCCCGACTTCGGGTCGACGTTGCCCAGGGCGTACAGCCGGCCGTCGTGGGTCCGGAAGATCGCGACCTGCTCGTCACCGAACAGGGCCGCGACGCCGCGCTCGGGCTGCAGGCGCTCCAGCGGGCAGGCGGTCTCCCAGCGCAGCGTGGTCCCGGTGGCCGGACGCTCGTCGGTCGTGGTCATCGCTGAACCTCCTGGCGGCCGAACGCGGGCACCCCGATGAGGACGGGCTCGGGATCACCCGCCCGCGGCGTCGGGACGGGCTGGCCCCGCTCGGTGACGAACGAGATGGTCGGGTCGGGCGTCCCCGGCTCGTTGACGAAGGAGACGTAGCGCTCCAGCTTCTTCGGGTCCTCGAGGACCCCGCGCCACTCGTCGGCGTAGTTCTCGACGTGGAGGGCCATCGCCGCGTCGAGCTCGGCGCAGATGCCCAGCGTGTCGTCGACGATCACCTCGCGCAGGTGATCGAGGCCGCCCTCCAGCTCCTCCAGCCACGGCGCGGTGCGCTGCAGCCGGTCCGCGGTTCGGATGTAGAACATGAGGAACCGGTCGATGGTGCGGATCAGGGTCTCCTGGTCCACGTCCTGCACGATGAGCTGCGCGTGCCGGGGGGTCGCGCCGCCGTTGCCGCCGACGTAGAGGTTCCAGCCCTTCTCCGTGGCGATCACGCCGAAGTCCTTGGACCGCGCCTCGGCGCACTCGCGCGCACAGCCCGAGACGCCGGACTTGAGCTTGTGCGGGCTGCGCAGCCCGCGGTAGCGCAGCTCCAGCAGCACGGCCATACCGACCGAGTCCTGCACGCCGTAGCGGCACCAGCTCGACCCGACGCAGGACTTGACCGTGCGCAGCGACTTGCCGTAGGCGTGCCCGGACTCGAACCCGGCGTCGACCAGGCGCTTCCAGATCGCGGGCAGCTGCTCGACGCGGGCGCCGAACATGTCGATCCGCTGGCCGCCGGTGATCTTCGTGTAGAGCCCGAAGTCCCGCGCCACCTCGCCGATCACGATCAGGCCCTCGGGCGTGATCTCGCCGCCCGCGATCCGCGGCACCACCGAGTAGGTGCCGTTGCGCTGCATGTTGGCGAGGAAGTGGTCGTTGGTGTCCTGCAGGGCGGCCTGCTCGCCCTCGTGGATGTGGCCCCCGCCGAGCGAGGCCAGGATCGAGGCGACCGCGGGCTTGCAGAGGTCGCAGCCGCGCCCGCGGCCGTGCTTCTCGACGACCTCGGTGAACGTCCGGATCCCCGTGCTCGCGATGATCTGGAACAGCTCGGCGCGGGAGAAGTCGAAGTGCTCGCAGATCGCCTTCGAGACCTCGACACCCTCGTCGACCAGCAGCTTCTTCAGCAGCGGCACACAGGAGCCGCAGCTCGTGCCGGCCTTGGTGCCGGCCTTGAGGTCCGGGACCGTCGCGCACCCGTCCGCGTGGATCGCGTTCTTGAGCGCGCCCTTGGTCACAGCGTTGCAGGAGCAGATCTGCGCGGAGTCCGGCAGCGCATCCGCGCCCAGCTCGACGCCGCCGGGCGCGATCATCGCGACCGGGTCGGCCGGGAGCTTCATGCCGACCATCGGGCGGAGCGTGGAGTACTTCGACGCGTCGCCGACCAGCACCCCGCCGAGCAGGGTCTGCGCGTCGTCGGACACCACGAGCTTCGAGTAGGTCCCCGCCACCGGGTCGTTGACGACGACCTCGAGCGCACCCTCGGTGGCCGCGTGCGCGTCCCCGAAGCTCGCCACCTCGACGCCCAGCAGCTTCAGCTTGGTCGACATGTCGAGCTCTTCGGGGGTCATCCGGGCCTGCCCGCCGAGCAGCCGGTCCGCGACGACCTCGGCCATCGCGTACCCCGGCGCGACCAGGCCGTAGGTGCGGCCCTCCAGGGCCGCGACCTCGCCGATCGCCCACACGTCGTCGTCCTCGGTGCGGCAGGTCGCGTCCACCCAGACGCCGCCGCGCTCGCCAAGGCGCAGCCCGGACTCGCGGGCCAGCGAGTCGGCGGCGCGGATACCCGCCGAGAAGACGACGACGTCGGCGTCGAGCTCGACCTCGTCGGACAGCGTGGCGACCAGCCGGTCCCGCTCCTCGCGGATGCCGCTGACCGCGACCCCGGTCCGCACGGCGATGTCCTGGCTCGTGACCAGGTCCTTCAGCAGCGCACCGCCGCCCTCGTCGACCTGGACCGGCATGAGCCGCGGCGCGATCTCCACGACCTGCGGGGAGAGCCCGAGCAGGCGCATGGCTCGCGCCGCCTCCAGGCCGAGCAGCCCGCCGCCGACGACGACCGCGGAGCGCCGCCCCGGGCCGGGCCGGTCGACCGCGGCCGCGGCGGCCGCCTTGATCGCGTCGAGGTCGTCGAGCGTGCGGTAGACGAAGCAGTTCGGCAGGTCGCGGCCGGGGACAGGCGGAACGAACGGCACGGACCCGGTGGCGAGGACCAGGGCGTCGTAGGTGAGCTCGGCGCCGGAGGCGGTGCGGACCGTGCGGCGCTCCCGGTCGAGCGTGACGGCCGGGTCGCCGAGCCGCAGGTCCACCAGCGGATCGGCGAGCTCGGCGAGCCGCAGCTCCTCCTCGCTCTTCCCGTCGACGTACGACGACAGGGCGACCCGGTCGTAGGCCTGCCGGGTCTCCTCGCCGAGGACGGTGATCCGCCAGTCGCCGAGCCCGTCGCGGTCACGCAGCGCCGAGACGAGCCGGTGCCCGACCATCCCGTTGCCGACCACCACGAGATGCCGTGTGTCCGTCACTGCTGACCTCCTGTCCCGCACCGTGTGCGGGTTCGTGCTGTTCGTGCGGGGTGCGCTGCCGGGTGGGACCGGTCAGACGCGGGCGAACGCGATCTGGCCCTCGCCGGTGCGCACGGACGACGTCTGGCGCTGGTAGACGGCCCAGGTGATGCCGGCGCAGAGGACGTAGAAGGCCAGGAAGGCCCAGAACGCCGGGACCCCGGACTTCGTGGCCGCGAAGGACTGCCGGAAGGCCAGGTTGATCAGCAGGCCGCCGAGTGCGCCGACCGCCGAGATCAGGCCGATCGCGGCACCGGAGACGCGGCGGGCGTGCAGCATCGCCGCGGCGCGGTCCGCACCCTCACCGACCCGCTCCAGGGCCTGCCGGCGGAAGATCGCCGGGATCATCTTGTAGGTCGAGCCGTTGCCGATGCCCGAGAAGACGAACAGCAGGATGAACCCGAGCGTGAACAACGCCAGCGAGTTCGTGCCCGACGCCAGGATGCAGACCAGCGCCGACACCGCCATCAGCCCGAAGTTGACCGCGCTGACCTTGGCACCGCCCAGCTTGTCGGCCATCCAGCCGCCGATGGGCCGGATGAACGAACCGAGCAGCGGGCCGATGAAGGTGACGGCCGCGGCCTGCAGCGGGGTGCGGCCGAACTGGGTCTGCAGGACCAGGCCGAACGCGAAGCTGTACCCGATGAAGGAACCGAAGGTGCCGATGTAGAGCACCGACATGATCCCGGTGTCGCGCTCCTTCAGGGCCAGCGAGAAGGCACCCTTGTCGTTGCTGACCGACGCCAGGTTGTCCATCGAGAAGGCCGCGACGACCGAGCAGACCACGATCAACGGGATGTAGACCGCGAGCAGGATCTTCGGGTGACCGGCGCCCGAGGTGGCGATGACCAGCAGCGCGATGAGCTGGATCACCGCGACGCCGAGGTTCCCGCCGCCCGCGTTGAGGCCCAGGGCGGTGCCCTTGCGGCCCTCGGGGAAGAAGGCGTTGATGTTCGTCATCGACGAGGCGAAGTTGCCGCCGCCGACGCCGGCCAGGGCCGCCATCAGCACGAACACCGAGTACGGGGTGCCCGGCTGGAGCACGAACGCGGCAGCGATCGTGGGGATCAGCAGCATCGCGCCGCTGATCACCGTCCAGTTCCGGCCGCCGAAGCGGGCGACGGCGAAGGTGTAGGGCACCCGCAGGATCGCGCCGACGAGCGTGGCGGTCGCGCCGAGGAAGAACTTCCCGGCCGCGTCGACGCCGTACTCCGGGCCCATGAACAGGACGAAGACCGACCACAGGGTCCAGACCGAGAACCCGACGTGCTCGACGAAGATCGACGCCCAGAGGTTCCGGTTCGCGACCGCCTTGCCCGTGCGCTCCCAGAAACCGGGGTCCTCCGGCTCCCACTGCTGGATCCACCGCCCCCCGACGATGCCTCGGGACACGGTCCTGGTCTCCGTGTCGGTCGGTCCTTCTGCGGTGGCTGTCACGCCGGTCCTCCTGGTCGCATCCGTGGTCACGTCTCTCGGATGCGCAGGACGGTAGGCAGCCGGGATTACCCCGGAGTGGCCCCGTGTGACACGGGCGCAAAGCCCCGCTCACGTGCGTTCAGCTGCGGTGTGAGGTCACAACGCGCTGGTCAGGGATGTGAGGGGGTCAGAGGCGGGCGCTGACGAGCCCGGCGACCCGCTCCAGCCCGGCCACGCTGCGTGCCGACGCGTCGGGGTGCTGGGCGTGCAGGGCCAGCCGGTACAGCGCGGCGCGCAGCAGCGCCTGGGGCCATTCGTCGAGGTGCGCCCACCGGTCCATGAGGCCCTCGTCGGCCCCGCCCCACGCGATCGCGTCGACGACGACGACCGCCGCCGCCCACTCCGGCGGCCGCCAGAACGGGACCAGGTCGAGGACCACGGGGACACCGTCGCCGTCGAACAGCACCGCGCCGAACAGCTCGCCGTGCACGACCTGCGGCGGCGACTTCATCGGCCGCCGGTGCGCCGCCAGCTCGGCGAACAGCCGGCCGCCCGAGGCCTCGTCGAGGGCGAAGCGGCGCTCGCCGAACGCCGCGGCGGCGGAGCGGGCCAGCAGGTCGTCGCGGTTGTCGAGCAGCCGGGGGCGCTGGACGGTGGCGGTCGCGGCGTGCAGGCGCAGGCTGGCCGAGACGACGTCGTCGTGCCGCGGTTCGGAGGCGCCGGCGAGGAAGCGGGACGCGGCCCAGCCCGCCACGACCCAGCGGCCGTCGGACGAGCGGACGGGGCGGGCCAGCCGGACGGCCTCCACGTCCAGGGTCTCGAGGACGCCCGCGGACCATGCGGCCATCGCGTTGTCGGCGACCGGGCGCAGCAGGACCTCGCTGCAGTGCCAGGCGCGCTGCCCGGCCCAGACCACGGGGCGGGGCGTCGCGTCCTTCACGCCGAAGGCGACGCGGACGTGCTCGGGGAGCGCGCTCGCCTGCGGGACCGTCGGTGCTGCCGTCACGGGGCGCCACGCTACCTGCGCCGACCCGCGGATCAGGTGTGCCACGCGGAGAATCCTGCGCGGGGCGGGTCGTGGACCGGCGGCCGCGGCCGGGCTGCAGGGGCTCGTGCCAGGGCACGGAGTCTTGTCCCGGCTAGGCCATGTCTCCCAACCCGCCACCACCGCTCCCGGCGCCCACGCCGTCCCCGCCGGCGTTGCCGGGCCACCCGAATACGCCCGGTATGAGGG
>NZ_JBEZDN010000105.1:0-27750 GCF_040648315.1 Pseudonocardia sp. NPDC049154 | reverse complement strand
CCTCGCGCGCATCGCGGCCGGCGAGGACGAACCCGGCGCCGCGGCCGTCGACGGCCACCTCCCGCTGCAGGGGCGCAACGCCGTCAGCCGGCACGGGCCCGCGCTGGCCCACGGCCTGCGGGGCGAGATCGCCTACGTCCTGCGGCGCCGGCCGCGCACCGCCGTCAAGAGCCTGGCGGTCAGCCTGGCCCTCGGCCTGCTGTACCTCGGCTTCATCCGGGTCTTCGAATGGGACCGCGACCAGAGGTGGCTGCCCTACCTGGGGCTCTGGGTGATCTCGGTGATGATGGGCGGCGCGGTGTGCATCAACGCGATGTGCTTCGACGCCATGCGGGTCCGGGCGGCGCTCGACGGCGGCGCCCGCCTGTGGCACCTGCTCGTGGTCAAGAACCTCGCGATCGCCGTCCTCGTCGCACCGGTCGGGTTCCTGCTCAGCGGCCTGCTCGCCTGGCGGGCCGGCGAGGTGGGCGCGTTGGTCAAGGCCTGTGCCCTGGTCCTCTGCTTCATCCTGCTCTGGCTGGGGGTCGGCAACGTGCTGTCGGTGCTGCTGCCCGTGCGCGACGAGCCGATCCTGAGACGCAAGCAGACCGGGAGCCTCAAGCAGTTCGCGATCGCGTTCGCCGTCGCCTACGCGATCGGCTACCTGGTCAACCTCATGCTGCTGTGGCGCATCCTCGCCGCGCAGGGGCTGGCCGCGCGGCTGGGCGGCGAGGTCATCCCGGTCCTGCTCCTCGTGCTGAGCAGCCTCGCGATGTGGTTCCTGCTGACCGTTTTCGCGATCGCGCTGTCCCAGCAGCCGAAGGTCCGTCGCGCCCTGCTGCGGGAGCTCGATGATCACACGTCGAACGCGGAGGCGCAGGCCGCCGCGGATGCCCGACAGGCGGTGTGAGGGGCGCCGGTCACGGGGTGGGCGCGCTAGCGTTCGGTGCGACACCGCGACACCGCGACACCGCACCACCCACCCGAGGAGCAGGAGCCGGTGACCACCACCACCGAACTGCGGACCCGGCTCGTCGACCGGCTCGCCTGGTCCCGCGACGCCTCGCACTTCGCACTCGTCCCGCAGGCCGTGGCGGTGCCCGCCGACGCGGCCGCCGTCGGCTCGCTGTTCGCCGACGCCGCGCTGACCGGCGTCCCGCTGACCTTCCGGTCGGGCGGCACGAGCCTGTCCGGGCAGGCCGGGACCGAGGGGATCCTCGTCGACACCCGCCGGCACTTCCGCGGCATCGAGGTGCTCGACGGCGGCGCGCGGGTGCGCACGGGACCCGGCGCCACCGTCCGCCAGGTCAACGCCCGGCTCGCCCCGCACGGTCGCAAGATCGGCCCGGACCCGGCGAGCGAGTCCGCCTGCACCCTCGGCGGGGTCGTGGCCAACAACTCCAGCGGCATGGCCTGCGGCACCACGGCCAACAGCTACGCCACCCTGGACTCGCTGGTCCTCGTGCTGCCGTCGGGCACCGTCCTGGACACGGCCGCGCCCGACGCCGACGACCGGCTGCGCGCCCTCGAACCCGAGCTGCACGCGGGGCTGGCCCGGCTCCGCGACCGGGTCCGGGACGACGCGGCCCTGCGCACCCGCGTCGAGCAGCAGTTCTCGATGAAGAACACCATGGGCTACGGGCTGAACTCGCTGCTCGACCACACGCGCCCGGCGGACGTCCTGGCCCATCTCGTGGTGGGCAGCGAGGGCACGCTGGCGTTCATCGCGTCGATCGTGCTGCGCACCGTACCGCTGCTCCCGCACGCCCGCACCGGGCTGCTGGTCTTCTCGGACCTCGCCGGCGCGACGGCCGCGCTGCCGGACATCGTCGCCACCGGGGCGACCACCGTCGAGCTGCTCGACGCGACCTCGCTGCGGGTCGGGCAGACCGACCCGCGGGCGGAAGCGGCGCTGCGGGCGCTGGAGGTCGACCGGCACGCGGCGCTGCTCGTGGAGTACCAGGCCGCGACCGCGCAGGAGGCCGACGAGCTGGCCGGCGCCGCCACCGGCGTGCTCGGCACGCTGCCGGTGTCCGGGCCGCGCACCCTGGCCGCCGACCCGGCCGCGCGGGCCGCGCTGTGGCACATCCGCAAGGGCCTCTACGCCACCGTCGCCGGTGCCCGCCCGACCGGCACCACCGCGCTGCTGGAGGACGTGGTCGTCCCGGTGCCGGCGCTGCTGCCCACGTGCGAGGCGCTGAGCCGGCTGTTCGACAAGCACGAGTACGACCATGCCGTGATCTTCGGGCACGCCAAGGACGGCAACATCCACTTCATGCTGACCGAGCGGCTCGGCGGCGACGTCCCGCTGGACCGCTTCGCCCGGTTCACCGACGACATGGTCGACCTGGTCCTCGGGCACGGCGGCTCGCTCAAGGCCGAGCACGGCACCGGTCGGATGATGGCCCCGTTCGTCCGCCGGCAGTACGGCGACGAGCTCTACGAGGTCATGCGCGAGATCAAGCGGCTGTGCGACCCGCGCGGCGTGCTCAACCCGGGCGTGCTGATCGACGAGGACCCCGAGGGACACCTGCGGCACCTCAAGAGCGCCCCGGCCGTCGAACAGGAGGTCGACCGCTGCGTGGAGTGCGGGTTCTGCGAGCCCGTGTGCCCGAGCCGGGACCTGACGACCACCCCGCGCCAGCGGATCGTGCTGCGCCGCGAGATGGAGCGGGCCCGCGAGACCGGCGACACCGCGCTCCTCGCCGAGCTGGAGCGGGACTACGAGTACGACGGCATCGACACCTGCGCCGCGGACGGGATGTGCCAGACCGCCTGTCCCGTCCTGATCAACACCGGGGACCTGGTGAAACGGCTGCGCGCCGAGCAGGCGGGCCCGCTCGCGCAACACGGCTGGGCCGTCGCGGCGAAGCACTGGGCGGGCACGACCCGCGCCGCGGCCACCGCCCTGACCGCCGCCGACGCCCTCCCGGACCGGCTCGTCGCGGGCGCGACCGCGCTCGGCCGGCGGGTGGTCGACACGGAGGTCCTGCCCGCCTGGTCCCCCGAGCTGCCCCGCGGCGGCCGGCCCCGGTCCGACACGGCCCGCCCGGACGCCGACGCGGTGCTGTTCGCCTCCTGCACCGGCACCATGTTCGGCCCGGCCGGCGGGGGACGTTCCGGGGAGCACGGCGCCGCCGCCGCGTTCGAGCGGCTCTGCGCCCGCGCCGGGGTCGTCCTCACCCGGCCCGCCGGGGTGGCCTCGCTGTGCTGCGGCACGCCGTGGAAGTCGAAGGGTCTGACCGACGGGTATGCCGAGATGGCCCGCCGGGTCCTGCCGGCACTGTGGGAGGCGACCCGTGGCGGGGAGCTGCCCGTCGTCGGCGACGCCTCCTCCTGCACCGAGGGCCTCCGGCACCTGGTCGCCGAGGCCACGGACGGCGGGGACGCGCGGTACGCCGCGATCCGGGTGGTCGACGCCGTCGCCTTCACCGCCGAGCAACTGCTCCACCGGCTGACGCTCACCCCGCTCGACTCGCTCGCGCTGCACCCCACCTGCTCGGCGGTCCGGATGGGGCTCGACGGCCGGCTGCGCACGGTCGCCGCGGCCGTCGCCCGCTCGGTCACGGTTCCCGCCACCTGGGGCTGCTGCGGCTTCGCCGGCGACCGCGGGCTGCTCCACCCGGAGCTGACCGCCGCCGCCACCGCGCCGCAGGCCGCCGAGCTCGCCGGCCGGACGTTCGACGCCCACGCCTCCTGCAACCGGACCTGCGAGCTCGGGATGACCCGCGCCACCGGCCAGCCCTACGAGCACCTGCTGGAGGTGCTCGACCGGGTCAGCGCGGCGTCGGCCCCAGCAGGGCCATGAGCCGCTCCCCCGCCGCCTCCGGCAGCCGGCGCCGGCTACGGAGGTGGCGGAAGACGGGGCCGAGGAGGTCGTCGGCGAGCAGCGCCGCCCGCGGCAGCGGCTGCGCGGCCGCGGACACGACGGCGGTCGCGTGCCAGCCGCCGTCCGCGCGTGCCTCGGCATCGGCGGTGAACTCGACGAGCGCGACGACGCCCCCGCCCGGCCCGGTCCGGTAGACCGCCGCCCGCTCCCCGGCGCGGGTGGACCGCAGGCAGCACGGCGCGGCGGGCGGGTCGCTCAGCTCGTCGGCGTTCCACAGCAGGACGGAGCTCGGGACGGCGGTGTGCACTCCGGGGTGCTACCCGCGCTGCCGCTCGAGATCCGCCTTCAGCGCGGCCAACCGGTCCCGCCACCAGGCCTTGACCTTCTCCGCCGCGGCGGCGCCGGGCAGCCGGGAGTGCTCGACGGCGACGACGCAGCGACCCGGCTCCTTGGCGTCGATCGTGATCGCGACCCGTCCGCCGGGCTCGTCGACGTGGTCGAAGCGCGCCCGCCGCGGCCGGGTGGCGGTGCGCTCGCGCAGCTCGGCGCCCAGCCACGTGCGGCGCCGCTCCTCGGCGACGACGGCGTCGAACACGGCCTCGGGATCGGCGTCGATCGTGCGCGACGCCGTGACCGTGAAGCCGTCGTCCTTCTGCCCGACGGCCTTTCCCCCGCGGGCCCGCTCGTAGCTGGTGGTCACGGCCTGCGCGGCCCAGACCAGCGGCCCGACGCCGAGCAGGTCCGCCACGAACCGGGAGATCTCGCGGTGCGGCCGCCCGGCCATGCCCTCGCCGTGGCCCGTGGCGGCACGCTAGCAGGGGCCGGGACGCGGAGGGAAGGACCGGGCGGCGTCGGCGAAGCGGCGGGAGAGCTGCGCGAACGCGTCCCTCAGCTCCGCCGGCCCGATCACCTCGATCTCGGCGTCGAACCGGCCGACGGTGGCGGCCAGCCCCACCCACGACCACGCCCCGAGGACGAGCCGGCAGCGGTCCGGACCGAGCTCCTCGACGATCCCGTCGCCCGCGAACGGCGACACCTCGGCCGCGGACCGCGCGAGGACGACCTCGCCGCGGCAGGGCCAGGTGCCGGTGCCGGTCGAGCCCCGGAACTGGTCTGCCACGAAGGCCGCGACGTCGCCGCCGGGCACCTCGCGCGGCGCGAACCGCGGGCCCGTCGGGGTGCGCGGGGTGATCCGGTCGGCGCGGAAGGTCCGCCAGTCGCCGCGGTCGAGGTCCCAGGCCACGAGGTACCACCGCCCGCCCCGTGTGACCAGGTGGTGGGGCTCCGCCCGACGCGGCGGTCCGCCGCCCGGCCCGTGGTCGAACCGCAGCACCTCACGGGCGCGCACGGCGGCGCCGAGCGCCACGAGCACGGCACCGTCCACCGCGGGCGCCGATCCGAGGGCGGTGACCTCCAGCGCGTCGATGCGGTGCCGTAGCCGCCCGGGCATCACCTGGCGGACGGTGGTCAGCGCGCGTGCGGCGGCCTCGCCGACCCCGGCCCCGGAGGTGGCCGCGGTCCGCAGCGCCACGGCGAGGGCGACGGCCTGGTCGTCGTCGAACAGCAGGGGTGGCAGATCGGTGCCCGGGGCGAGGCGGTACCCGCCGTCGGGCCCCTTGATCGCCCGGACCGGGTAGCCGAGCTCCCGGAGCCGGTCGACGTCCCGGCGCACGGTGCGCGGGCTGACCTGCAGCCGCTCGGCCAGCAGCGACCCCGGCCAGTCCCGGCGGGCCTGCAGGAGGGAGAGCAGCGACAGCAGTCTCGCCGAGGTGTGACGCACGGCCCCGATGATGCCCGGAGAAGAGGCCGGTACCTGACCTCTTCTGTCGAGAGGCTGGGTGCCACCCCGACCGAGAGGACACATCGTGACCGCGCAGACCCTCGCCCTCGACCCCGAGCGCACCGCCCTCCTCGCGGAGCTCGCCACCGCCCGCGCCGCACTGGTCGCGACCACCCGGGGCCTGACCGACGAGCAGGCCGGCACGCGCCCCACCGCCAGCGCGTTGTGCCCGGGCGGGTTGATCAAGCACGTCGCGTCCGTCGAGGAGGGCTGGATGCGCTTCGTCGTCGAGGGCCCGTCGGCGATGACCTACGACCTGCCCGAGGGCGTGACCTGGGCGGACTTCGCGGCCGGCACTGCCCGCGAGTACCCGCAGTGGGCGATCGACCACCAGGACGAGTTCCGCATGCTGCCCGGTGACACCCTCACCGGGGTCGTCGCGCGCTACGAGCAGGTCGCGGCGCGCAGCGAGCAGGTCGTCGCCGCGCTCCCCGACCTGTCCGTGACGCACGCGCTGCCCGAGGCGCCGTGGAACGAGCCCGGCAGCGTGCGCAGCGCGCGCCAGGTGCTGATGCACATGATCGCCGAGACCGCCCGGCACGCCGGGCACGCGGACATCCTCCGCGAGTCGATCGACGGCCACACCGCGAGCTGAGACAACTGTGGCCGTGACCCGCCTCGGCGCCCGTGCGCTCAACCGCGCGACGCTCGCCCGCCAGCTCCTGCTCGACCGGGCGGATCTCCCGGTCCTCGCGGCCGTCGCCCACCTGTGCGGCCTGCAGGCGCAGGAACCGCAGGAGCCGTTCGCGGGGCTGTGGTCGCGGCTGCGGGCGTTCGACCCGGAGGTGCTGTCGAGGCTGCTCATCGACCGGCGGGTCGTCCGGACCACCTTGATGCGGCGCACCATCCACCTCGTCACCGCGGAGGACGCGCTGGCCTGGCGGGCGCGGCACGACGCGATGCTCCGGCAGCGGATGCTCGGGGTGTACCGGCGCGACCTCGACGGGGTGGACCTCGACGAGGTCGCGGTGGCCGCCGCGGAGGTGATGGCCGACGGCACGCCGCGCACCATGCCGGAGCTCGGGCGCGTGCTGGCCGAGCGCTGGCCGGCGGCCGGGCCGCGACCGCTGGGCGAGGCGGCGGTCGCCGCGCTGGTCCCGATGGTGCAGCTCCCGCCCCGCGGGGTGTGGCGACGGACCGCCGGCGCGCAGAACCTCCTGATGGCCACCTGGCTCGGCCGCGAGTGCGACCCGCCCGCGCCGGACGGGACGGACCCCGTCGGGCAGGACCTGGTCCGTCGCTACCTCGCCGCGTTCGGCCCGGCCACCACCGCGGACCTGCGCGCCTGGTCCGGGCTCGCCGGGCTGCCCGGCGCGGTCGCCGCGGTCCGCGACGAGCTGGTCTCCTTCCGGGACGAGCGCGGCCGTGAGCTGCTCGACCTGCCGGACGCGCCGCGCCCCGACCCCGACACCCCGGCCCCGGTGCGGTTCCTCCCGGCCTTCGACAACGCGCTCCTCGGTTACGACGACCGCAGCCGCATCGTCGACACCGACCACCGCGGCCTGTCCGTGGCAGGCGAGCGCGCCGTCCTCGTCGACGGCCGCGTCGCCGCGCTGTGGACCGTCGAGGCCGGCACGGTGACCGTCGCTCCCCTGCGGCGCTTCTCGCGGGCCGACCGGGCCGCGGTCGCCGAGGAGGGACGGGCGCTGGCCGGCTTCCTGTCCGCGGGCGAGCACCACCGGGTGCGGGTGGCGGCCTCGTCCCGGTGATCCGGGGTCAGTAGGCGCGGCCGAGCAGCACGGTGTGCCGGGCGGGCTCCCCGGTGACGAGGCAGGTGGGGGCGGGCGGCTCGGCGTCGACCAGGCAGCGGATCGTGGCGCCGGTCCGCTCGCCGAGCACCCGCTCCGACTCCTCGTCGCCGGACCAGGCCGCGAGGAACAGCCCGCCCTCCCCGACCCGCGCCGTGAACTCGTCGAGGTCCGTGACCCGGTGGGTGTGCTCCTCCCGGAACGTGCGCGACCCGGCGAGCAGCCCGTCCTGGATCTCGTCGAGCAGATCGGCCGCGGCCCGCGCGGCGCCGTCGAGCGGTGCCGAGGTCTTGCTGCGGTCGTCGCGGCGGACCAGGGTGGCCCGCCCCGACGCGAGCTCCCGCGCGCCCAGCTCGATCCGGACCGGGACACCCTTCAGCTCCCAGTCGACCGAGCGGCGTCCGAACGACGTGTGGGTGCGGGCGTCGAGGTGCACACGGACGCCGGCGTTGCACAGCTCCGCCTCGAGCCGTGCGGCCGCGGCGGCGACCTCGGCCTCCTCGTCGAGCTGCAGGACCACCACCTGGTGCGGTGCGATCGCCGGCGGCAGCCGCAGCCCGTGGTCGTCGCCGTGGACCATGATCACCCCGCCGATCATCCGGGTCGACGTGCCCCACGAGGTGGTGGCGGCGTGCCGGTGCTCCCCGTCGGCGTCGGAGAACCGGATGTCGAAGGCGCGGGCGAAGTTGTGGCCCAGGTCGTGGCTGGTCCCCATCTGCAGCGCCTTGCCGTCGCGCATCAGCGCCTCGCAGGTGTAGGTGTGCTCGGCCCCGGCGAACCGCTCGCCCGGCGACTTCTCGCCGGTCACCACCGAGATCGCGAGGGTCTCCTCCATGAACCGCCGGTAGACCTCGAGCATGCGCCGGGTCTCCTCGACCGCCTCTGCGCGGGTGGCGTGGGCGGTGTGCCCCTCCTGCCACAGGAACTCGGTGGTGCGCAGGAACAGTCGCGGGCGGATCTCCCAGCGCACCACGCTGTTCCAGAGGTTGAGCATCAGCGGCAGGTCCCGGTGGGACTGCACCCACCGGGCGAAGTAGTGGTTGACGACCGTCTCGGACGTCGGCCGTACGGCCAGCGGCTCGGCGAGCTCCTCCCCGCCGCCGTGGGTCACCACGGCCAGCTCCGGGGAGAAGCCGTCGACGTGCTCCTGCTCCTTCTCGAGGAAGCTCATCGGGATGAACATCGGGAACGCGGCGTTCACGGCACCGGTCGCCTTGATCCGCCGGTCCATGTCGGCCTGCAGGAGCTCCCAGATCGCATAGCCCCACGGTCGGACGACCATGCTCCCGCGCACCGGGCCGGTCTCGGCCAGTTCGGCGCGAGCGACGACGTCCTGGTACCAGGCGGGGAAGTTCGCCGCCTGCGGGGTGAGCACTGCCTTGGCCACGGTCCGGTCTTCCGCTGTGGGCGTGCCTGGGGCACACCGGGATTGGAGGCTGACAGCGGGAACGCTAGCCGGGCCGGGCAACCGGTTATGCCGGTCGCGGGCGAGGTTCAGTACGCGCGGCGGGAGATCGCGAGCGCCGCGCGCTGCAGCTCGAGGCCCAGTTCGGGCACACGCTCGGCCGGGATGTCGGCCAGCGCCCCGGTGACCTGGACGGCGGCGGTGGCGGCCCCGTCCGCGTCGAGCACGGGGGCGGCGACCGAGGCCATGCCGGGTTCGCGCTCCCCGCGGGCCTGGGAGTAGCCCCGCGCGCGGACGGCCCGGAGCTCGGCGACGAAGTCGTCCCGGTCGACCGTGGTCCCGTCGGCGAGCGTGTGGTCGCCGAGCTGGGCCAGGAACTCGTCGAGCTCCGCGGGGTCCATGTGGGCGGCGAGGGCCTTGCCGGCGCCGAGGTGCAGGGGCAGTCGCTCGCCGATGGGCAGTTCGTAGCGCAGCGGCGCGTCCCCGGCGACCCGCGCCAGCACCACCCGCGACCAGCCGAGACGCTTGAACAGCGAGGCGGTCAGCCCGGTGGCGCCCGCCAGGTCCTGCAGGACCGGCCGCGCGGCGCCGACCAGCGGGCTGCTGGTGAGGTAGGCGTGCGCGCCGAAGATCAGTCCGACGCCCGGGCGGTAGCCGTTGGCGTCCCGTTCGACCCGGCCGCGGGCCTCGAGCACGCCGAGGATGCGCTGGGTCGTGGCGACGGGCAGCCCGGCCCGGCGGGCGATCTCGCTCAGGCGCAACGCGTGGTGGCCGGCGTCGAGGACCTCGAGGACGTCGATGGCACGCTCGAGCGACCGCATGCTCGTCGCGGGCTTCGCCTGCTCCACCGTCCCGGTCCCCCTCACCTCGGCCGGGCGTCATCCTTCCACACAGTGGTGAGGCCTCCCGTTCTCACCGCAGCACGTTCTCACCGCAGCCCGTTCTCACCGCAGCCCGTTCTCACCGCAGCCCGTTCTCACCGCAGCGCGGTCGCGTTGGGCGGCGAGCCGACCCCGCCGACCAGGTGCAGCGGCTTGACGACGACGAGGGCGTCCCACCGGCCGTGCGCCCGGCTGTCCGCGACGAGGTCGGTGAGGTTCCACAGCTCGCCGAGCGGGACACCGAGCTTGGCGATGAGCTCCTGGTGCATCATCCCGGCGTCCTCGGGCGCGCTCTCCAGGTAGGTGCCGGCCGCGACGGGCAGGACCTCGACGGCGAACGTGTCGGTCGCGAACATCGCCACCTGGTGGTCCCACAACCACTCGGGGAGGTCGACGGTCTGCCGGAAGCCGGTGGCGCGGCGCGCGTCGCGGACCTCGGCCCGCAGGTCGGCGCCGGCGTCGAGGAACCAGCGCGCCCAGCCGGTGTGCACGAGCACGACGTCCCCCGGCCGCACCCGCTCGCCCTGGGCGTCGAGCGCGCGGTCGAGGACGTCGACGTCCAGGGCGGGACCGCCGCGGTGGTCGAGCGGGGCACCCTGGACCGCGAGGTGCCCCTCGACGTCGATCAGCACCCCGCGCCCGACGACGGGTTTCTCGGCCCACCGCTGCACGCCCAGAGCGGGGTGCCCGGCGCGGATGTCCGCGTCGGGGACGCCGTTGTAGAAGCCGTGCCCGGAGGCGCGGCGGTGCCGCAACCCGTCGACCTGGGAGGTGGCCTGCAGGTAGAAGCCGTGGAGGACGTCGTCGCGCGCCTCCGCGTGCGCGGCGAGGAGCTCGTGGCGTGGCGCCGAGCGGGCGCGGGCCATGGGCGGGTCGAAGGCGTCGAGGGCGTGGTCGAGGGAGAAGACGGCGCCGCGGGTGACCGTCGCGACGCCGTCGAGCACCTGCGCGGCGCCCGCGAAGTTGGCGGTGCCGCGCTCGGGGTCCTTGCGGAAGACGCCCCAGCTGGAGCCCGGGGGGACGTGCCCACGCAGCTCGGCGTAGGTGGGCACGTCCATCCGGGTGCCGGGCCCGGCGTCAGTCATCCTCGGAGTCCTCCGGCTCGCCGTGCCCGTCCGGACCCTTCCGGTAGGACAGCGCGAAGGACAGCAGGCCCGAGACCGAGGCGCCGCCGAACGCGTACGGGGCCAGGGCGGACGCCCACTGCCGCGCCGCGGTGGCGTCGCCGACGGCGAGGGCCGCGGCCTGGCCGACCACGATCGCCAGGCCGGCGAGCAGGAAGAACACGACGGACAGGGCGAACAGGAACGTGGTGACCCTGGTGGACCCGGCCGGTGCGGGGGCCGGTGGGCTCATCGTCGAACTCATGGTGGGGCTCCTCGTCGGAGATCGGGCAGGATCGGGCGGCCGGTCAGACGGGTAGGGCGCCGACGGCGATGAAGACACCGAGGGCGAGGATCGGGAGGCAGTAGTACTTGAGCAGGGGCAGGAACGTCTTCACCGGGTCGACCCGGGCGATGCCGGACGCGACGTAGATCGGCGCGCCCGACGGCGGGGACGCACCCTCGGTGGAAGCGAAGATCAGCACGGCGGCGGCCGCGACGGGTGCCGGGACGCCGGCACCGACCAGGGCGACGACGGCGACCGGGCCGACCGCGGCCATGGTCGCGCTCGCGGTGAGCGGGATCGCGATGGCCACGATGATCACACCGATCGCGATCGCCATGATCCAGGCGGGCGCGGAGAGCCCGGCCAGCACGGCCTCCAGCTGGCCTGCGAGGCCCAGGTCGGCCAGCACGTTCGACGCGGAGAACGCGGCCACGATGGTGATGCCGATGACCCCGAAGGACGGTGCGGCCTTCCCGATCGTCGACCACCAGCCGGAGGCGGTGCGCGGCAGGTGCCTGCGCCCGAGGAAGAGCACCAGCCCGATCATCAGGACCGGGATCCAGGTGATCAGGCTGATCACGTCCGGCATCGCGTAGGGCTGGGCGGGCAGGGTGGTGCCGTCGGCCAGCTCGACGGGCTTCTTCAGCGCCTCGCCGACGCCGGAGTACGTGCCGAGCGCCTCGGCGACCGCTCCGCGGGTGAGCAGCAGCGGCACGAGGATCGGCACGAACAGCAGCAGCGAGGTCCAGCCGGAGCGCAGACTGCGCCCGAACGGGATCCGGTCCTGCGCCGCGATCGCTTCGATCCCGTTGCGGCGCACCAGGAAGAAGGCCAGCACGATCCGGTAGCCCAGGCACCACAGCCCGGCGAGCGCCAACGGCTTCACGATCTCGTCCGGCTGCATCACGCCCTGGGCCGCAAGCCCGCCGACGAGGATGAACATGGTGGCGGAGAAGGGGAAGCTCACGCCCATACCGGCGCCGCCCGCGACGACCGTCGCGGCCAGCTCGGGCTTGACCCCGGAGCGCTTCATCCACGGCACGGTCACCGACCCGACGGCGGCGGTCACCGCCGCGCCGACGTGCGCGATCGCGCCGAAGATCCCGCCCGCCACGGTGGCGGTGTAGACAGGGCCGCCCCGCAGCCGTCCGAGTACGGAGTTGAGCAGGTCGATCAGCTTGTCCAGGACCGGCGTCCTGGTCAGCAGGTAGGACATGAACACGAACGCCAGGCCGGCGAACGTGACCTCCTCCTGCATCGCGTCGAGGACCGCCTCGCCGATCGATCCCCAGGCCGAGGCGCCGTCCGCGACCAGCGCGAACACGCAGACCGCGGCGAACCCGAGGATCATCGCCTCGCCGATGTTCCGCTTGACCACCGCGTTCCAGACGATGATCACGCCCACGAACGCGACGAGCGCCCACACCCCCGTCATCACGCGGTCCCGGCGAGGATCGCGGCGCGGCGCTGCGCCTCGTCGGCCTCCACGGCGCGGCCTCCCAGCAGGCTGGCGGCGGCCTCCGCGGCGGGGACGACGATCACGCCGTCCTCGTCGCCCACGACGAGGTCGCCGGGACGCACGACGACCCCGCCGACGGCGACCGGCACGTCGACCTGACCGGGGCCGTTCTTGTAGGGGCCGGCCGGGGTGACCGCACGGGCCCACGCGGCGAAGCCGATCTTCTCCAGCTCGCCGACGTCGCGCAGCGCGCCGTCGACGACGATCCCGAGCACGCCGCGGCGCTTGGCCCGCTCGGCCATCAGCTCGCCGAGCAGTGCGCGGGTCGTGTCGCCCTGGCCGTTGACCACGAGCACGTCGCCCGGCCGGGAGACCGCGATGGCGCGGTGCAGCGCCTGGTTGTCGCCGCTGCGCACCCACACGGTGCGGGCGCGGCCGACCACCCGCGCCCCCTTCCAGAGGGCATGGATCCCGCCGTCGAGCATGCCCATACGGTCCCGTGCGTCGCCGATGTTCGCCACGGCCAGTCCCTCGAAGGCGGCGAGGAGGTCCTCGGTCGGCGCCAGCGCGGCGTCGGCGCGGTCGCGGTGCAGCTCGGCCGCCGCCCGGGTCATCACCGGCCGGACCCCGATCGAGTCGAGCAGCGCGGCGGCGGCGTCGGACTCGGTCGCCCGGCGGGCGGCGTGCTTGAGCGTCCCGTCGTGCAGCCGGTCGACCGCGGCCTCGGCGCCGGAGAGCTCGGCCGCGATCTGCGCACGCACCCACTCCTCGGCGCCGGCGGCACGGCCGGCCGACACCGCCTCGACGATCAGCGCGCCGAGGCCCTTCATGAACGAGCTGCGCAGCAGCTTGCGCGCCGACGCGTCGCCCGGTCCGCCCGCGATGTCCTCGACCGGGGCGCCGAGCCCGGCGAACACCCGCGCCGCCGCGGCGGACCCCGCCCCGCTGACGACCACGCCGGTCCCCGACCCGTGCGTCGGGACCGAGCCGACCACCGAGACGTCGACGAAGCGGGACTCGCCGACCGCGGCGGCGATCCGGACCTTCACCGCCGGGGCGGCCGCGTTCATGTCGGCGTAGAGCGCACCCGGTGCGAGGTGGCCGCTCACCGAGCCCGCCGCCGTCTCTGCCGCCGTCCCGCCGACCAGGCTGAACACCACCTCGGCGTCCCGCACGGCGTCCTCGGGCGTCGCCGCCCGGATCACGCCCTGCGGGGTGGCGTTGTCCGCCGGGTCGTAGCCGGTGACGACCCATCCCTGCGCGAGCAGGCCGGTCGCGTACAGCGACCCGGCCTCTCCCAGCCCCAGTACCGATGCCCGCACGCTGCCTCCTCGCAGTTCCATACAGTGGTAAGCCTTCTCGCTGCATGAGGAGTATTGCCATTCAACGGTAAACACGTCAAGGCCGAGGGGATCCGGGAGATCGCGAGGACTGGCAGGCGGTGGAGGCCGCCGCCGGGGACGAATGCGGCATCCGGGACGGCCGGGCACGGTACGGTCGGTCGATGCTGGCGCGAGCGTGGGGAATGGGCCGTTCCCTGGCGATGTACCACGGCATCCCCGGCCGGCACCGGCGGATGGTGCGGTTCTACCGGCAGTTCCTCGGCCCCGGCGATCTCGCGCTCGACGTCGGCGCGCACGTGGGCAGCCGGGTGCGGGCATGGCGGCGGATCGGCGCCCGGGTGGTCGCGGTCGAGCCGCAGCCGGACTGCGTGCGGGCGCTACGGGTGTTCTTCGGCCGCGACCGCGGCGTGACGATCCTGCCCGGCGCGGTCGGCGCCGAGCCGGGGCGCGCGCGGATCGGGGTGTCCACCCGGACGCCGACGGTCTCGTCGATGTCGCCGGACTGGATCCGCACCGTCTCCGCCGACAGCGGGTTCTCCTGGGTGCGGTGGGACCACGAGGTCGAGGTCGACGTCGTGACCCTCGACGACCTCGTCGCCGCGCACGGCAGCCCGGCCTTCTGCAAGATCGACGTCGAGGGCTTCGAGGCCGAGGTGCTGGCCGGGCTCCACACGCCGGTGCGGGCACTGTCGTTCGAGTACCTGCCGCCGGCGCACGCCGCCGCGCTGGCCGCCCTCGACCTCGTGGCGGACCTCGGGCCCTACACGTACAACTACTCCCCCGTCGAGACGCTGCGGTTCGCGAGCGACCGCTGGCTCACCGCCGACGAGCTGGTGCGGCTGCTGGAGCGTTACCGCCCGCTCGGCCGCTCCGGCGACGTCTACGCCCGGCTGTCCGAGCCGACGTCCTGACGCGGCGGGGGCACCGGCACCCAGCCGACGGACTTCTGCTCGGTGACGATCGGTTCTGCAACGGGGCCTGCGCTCGTGCGGTCTGGGTCAGCCGGCGAGGGCGAGGGGGGCGGTGTCGGTGGTGAGGTCGCCGTAGAGGTCGTTGATCCAGTTCTCCTGGTAGATGGTGTCCATGTAGCGCTCTCCCAGGTCGGGGGCGATCGCGACCGCGGTCATGCCGGGTGTGTCGTTCTCGGCGAGCCAGCGCTCGGCGGCGGCGACGACGGTGCCGGTGGAGCCGCCGAAGAGGAACCCGGTGCGGGCCAGCCGGTGGCAGGTGCGGATGGTGTCGGTCTCCTCGACGTGGATGACCTCGTCGACATAGGCCTCGTCGAGCATGGGCGGGCGGACGCCGCTGCCCAGGCCGGGGATCATCCGGCGGGCGGCGGGGGTGCCGAAGCTGACCGAGCCGACGCTGTCGACGGCGACGACGCGCACGGCGGGGTGGTGGTCGGCGAAGTAGCGGGCGGTGCCCATCAGGGTGCCGGTCGTGCCGGCGCCGATGAACACCACGTCCACGTCGGGGAACGCGCGGGCGATGGCCGGGCCGGTGGTCTCGTAGTGGGCCTTCCAGCTGTTGGGGTTGCTGTACTGGTTGAGCCACACGTAGCGCTCGTCGGAGGCGAGCAGGTCGCGGACGTGGTTGAGGCGGGCGCCGAGCAGGCCCTCTTCGGGGTCGGGCTCGGTGATCACGTGGACCTCGGCGCCCAGGGTCTGCATGAGCTGGCGGGTGACCAGGTTGCAGCGGGAATCGGTGACGCAGACGAAGCCGTAGCCCTTGTCCGCGGCGATCATGCTGAGCGCGACGCCGAGGTTCCCCGAGGACGACTCGACGAGGGTCGAGCCGGGGCGCAGGGTGCCGTCGGCTTCGGCGGCCTCGACCATTGCGGAGGCGGCCTTGAGCTTGACCGAGCCGGCGAAGTTCATGCCCTCGACCTTGAGGTGGAGCGCGCTGCCGAGCAGGGGCTCCAGGTCGACGAACAGGTCGTCGGTGTTGAAGTCCTGGGGGCTGGTGATGATCGTCATCGTGTCCGCCTCGGTTCGCTGTCTGCGTTGAGGTAGACGCTCGTCCTTCCGGGCTGCCGAACCCATGGTGTTCATACCCGGGCGGGCTGAGCCAGGCCCCCCGATTCGAGTAGGGACAACCCCACGAAACCTTGCGGCGTACCTGCGGCGATGAGCGCTCCAAGAAGGCGATCACGCGATGACCGCGCCCTCCAGGCACCGCCGTCGAGCCTGAGCGCTTCTGAGCGCTCGCCATAGCCGGATGGCTGGGGCCAGCCCACTGCCGGCCAGCAGCGGCCGGATCGTCCCGCTGGCGGACCTGCCCGCGCACCCACGCCTACATCGTCGGCGCCGTCCTGGCCGAACAGCACGACGAATGGGCCGAAGGACGCCGCTACCTCGGACTCGACGTCCTCGCCCGAGCCCGCATCAGCGCGGTCCCCGACACCGGCCCCGCCCCCGACTCCGGCAATGAGGAGGTGACCTCCACCGACACCATCCCGGCGCTCAGCGCCTGACAGAACCACGAGATCACGCGTCAGCCGTCACACACCACGCCAGCGGGCTCGACCAGTGCGTCGGCGGCGGGTGAGGGCCAGCCCGATAATCGGCAGCAGACCACGGCCTACGACACCGAGGCCGAGGTCACCTCGGTGACCGCGTCTGGGGACACAGCGGCTGTCTGTGCACAAGTGTCGTGACGGTCGATGCGCCGGAACGCCGGCCCGCCGGGGACTTCGCCGTGACGCCCGCTGCCCCGCATCCGGGCCTGGCGGGCCGCGCGCGGGCACAGCAGCGGGTGCTTGCGTCGGGGCAGCGCGGAGCGGCCGGTGGTCTTGCCGACTCGCACGTCGACCACGATCCCGTTCTGCTCCACCAACATCGGTGGCGAGCGGGGGGGTCTGGTCGCTCGCCCGGGCGTGGAACCCAAGGGGTGAGCATTGCCCGGGCGAGCAGCCCACGGCGGGTGTCTGGAGCAGGCGCTCGACACGGCCAGCACCGCCTGCAGGTCGACCGCGTGCGCCTGGCCGCGGCCGCGGGTCACGTCGGCGGCGGCCGGCCGGCGCCGGTCGATGGTCAACGCCTTGTTCGCGGCCGTGATGGCCCGCGGGCCGAGGTCGGCGCCGAAGGGCGCAGCTCATGCAGCCCCGGCGAGCTTGCGCCGGATCGTCGCCGGCGCAGCGGGCTGGCCGGGCTCGTGATCGACGCGGGGGCGCCCTGTTTGAGCCAGAGCACGAACCCGACCAGCGCGCCGCGCCCGCCGGAGGGCGGCGGGATGTGCGCCCAGCGGGTGTCGTCCTCCCAAGGCCGTCCAGTCCCGGGCGATCAGGTGTGGCCCGAACGGCACCTCGACCCTCGCTGAGCGAACGTTCGTGAAGTAGGGTCGAACGCGGTGATCACCGGCGATCAGAGGAGTGGAACGGAATGGCGGTCAAGCTCCGGCACGGCGTCTTCATGGCCCCCTTCCACCGGACGGACGAGAACCCGACCCTGCTCTTCCGGCAGGACCTGAGGCTGATGGAGCTGCTCGACGACCTCGGCTTCCAGGAGGCCTGGATCGGCGAGCACCACTCCGCGGGCATGGAGACCATCGCGTCGCCGGAGCTGTTCATCGCGGCCGCGGCCGAGCGCACGCGGCACCTGCGGCTGGGCACCGGGGTGGTGTCGCTGCCGTACCACAACCCGCTCATGGTGGCCGACCGGATCGTGCAGCTCGACCACATGACACAGGGCCGCGTGATGTTCGGTGCCGGGCCCGGACTGCTGGCGTCGGACGCGCTCATGCTCGGCATCGACCCGGCGGTCCAGCGCGACCGGATGGCCGAGGCGCTCGACGTGATCCTCCGCCTGTTCCGCGGCGAGGTCGTGACCGAGCGGACCGACTGGTACGAGCTGGTCGAGGCGCGCCTGCACCTCCCGCCCTACTCCGATCCGCATCCCGAGGTGTGCGTGGCCAGCGCCGTGACCCCGTCGGGCGGTCGCCTGGCCGGCCGGTACGACCTCGGCATGCTGTGCGTCGCGGCGGGCGAGAACGCCGGGTTCGACGCGCTCGACGTCAACTGGCGGGTGGCGAACGAGGTCGCCACCGAGCACGGCCGCACGATGGACCCGAGCCGGTTGCGGCTCGTCGTCGGGATGCACCTCGCCGAGACCCGCGAGGAGGCGAGGGCGCAGGCCCGGCACGGCCTGCAGGCCCAGGTCGACTACCTGAACAACAACATGCCGCGGATCTTCGTCCCCGACGGCGTCGACCTCGTGGAGTGGTACGCCGAGCAGGGGGCGGGCGTGATCGGCACGCCGGACGACGCGATCGCCCGGATCGAGCGCCTGCAGCAGAAGATGCCCGGCTTCGGCGCCCTGCTCCTCAACGCCCACGACTGGGCCACGTGGGAGAACACGAAGCGCTCCTACGAGCTCTACGCCCGGTACGTCATCCCGCACTTCGAGCGGTCGAACGCGCCCCGGCAGGCCTCCTACCGGTGGGTCACGGAGCACCGGTCCGAGCTGACGGAGAAGCGCACCGCCGCGGCCCGGGCGATGTTCGACAAGCACGAGGCCGAGTGGGCCGCGAAGCGGTCGGGCAACGGGGCGGACACCCCGTCGGGGAACGGTGCGCGGCCGGAGGCGGGCCGGGAGTCCACCTTCGGCTGATCGCCTCCCGGGGGACGCACCCGTCCCCCGATCACCCGAGCCCCGGATCATCCCGTGGCCCGGTCGGCCGGTCGATCCCGGCGGTGTCCCCTTCGGACGAGTGTGTGGATCACCGCACCACACCGACCGGAAGAGGGAACCATGACCACCGCCGTCCGCACCCCGCCGTCCAGCCCGGCCCCCGCTGCCGGCCCACCGCCCGACCGCAGGGCGATCCGCCGGATCAACCTCGCCAGCATGGCCGGCACCACGATCGAGTACTACGACTACTTCATCTACGGCACGGCCGCCGCGCTCGTCTTCGACAAGGTGTTCTTCCCGAACATGGGCGGCGTCGTCGGCGCGCTCGCGGCGTTCGGAACCTTCGCCGTGGCGTTCGTGTTCCGGCCCGTGGGGTCCATCCTGTTCGGTCACATCGGCGACCGGCTCGGGCGCAAGCGCACGCTGATCCTCACGCTGATGATGATGGGCCTGTGCACCGTCGCGGTCGGGCTGCTGCCCGGCGCCGCGACCATCGGGGTCGCCGCCCCGATCCTGCTGGTCGCCCTCCGCGCCGTGCAGGGCCTGGCCGTGGGCGGCGAATGGGCGGGGGCAGCCCTCTTCGCGTCCGAGAACGCCCCCGACGGGCGGCGCGGCCGGTTCGCCCTCTACCCGCAGGTCGGCGCGACCGTCGCGTTCGCCCTGGCCAGCGCCACCTTCCTCGCCGTCGACCTGGGGGTCGGCGAGACGAGTGCCGCGTTCCTCAGCTGGGGTTGGCGGGTGCCGTTCGTGCTCAGCGCGCTGCTGATCGGGGTCGGGCTGTACGTGCGGCTGCACACCGAGGAGACGCCCGTCTTCACCGCCGCCGCCCGCACGCCCCGGCGTCGCGGGGTGCCGTTCCTCGAGGTGTGGCGGCGCCAGCCCCGGACGATGCTGCTGGCCACCGGCCTGACCACCGGGGTGTTCGCCGTCATGTCCATCGCCTCCGTCTACCTGACGAGCTACGCGACGAGCACGCTCGGGATGAGCACCGCGGGCATCCTCACGATCGACATCATCGGCGCGCTCGCCACGGTCGCGATCACCGCCGCCGCCGCCGTCCTCTCCGACCGGTTCGGACGGCGCCCGCTCGTCCTGGCGGGATGCATCGCGTTGGCGGTGTGGTCGCTGGTGCTCTTCCCGCTCCTCGACACCCGCTCGCCCGTCGCGATCGGCACCGGGATCGTCGTCCTCCTCGGACTCATCGGCCTGGCCTACGGTCCGCTGGGCGCCTACCTGCCCGAGATGTTCTCCACCCGGCACCGCTACACCGGCGCCGGCCTGAGCTACAACCTCGGCGGGGTCGTCGGTGGTGCGGGCATCCTGGTGGCCGCCGCCCCGCTGGCCGCCTCCGGCTGGGGCCCGATCGCCCTCGGGATCTGCACCGCGGCGCTGCTGCTGATCTCCGTCGGGTGCCTGTGGGCCCTCCCGGAGACGCGCGACACGTCGCTCACCGACGAGTGAGACGCGCCCGCCGCGAGGTCCCGGCCACCGACGGCCGGGACCTCGCGCGCTGCGGGGGCTATCCGACCGGGTAGCCGGTGCCGGGCAGCAGCGGCAGGCCGTAGAGCGCGCTCGCGTTCCCGCCGAGGATCCGGCCGAAGCGGTCGTGGTCCCGGCGCACCGAGAGCGGGAAGGAGTCCGGCTCGTCGAAGTCCCAGTGCGGGTAGTCGGAGGAGAACATCAGCTTGTCCGCCATGCCGGAGGACTCGAACAGGGTGAGGACGTCGTCGAACCAGCGGGGGTTCTCCGGCTCCTCCATCGGCTGCGTGGTGAACCAGAGATGGTCGCGGATGTACTCGGAGGGCTTGCGCTGCAACGAGACCTCGCGCGGCATCATCCGGTGGGCGTGGTCCATCCGCCAGGCCAGCGGGACCACCCAGGACCAGCCGAGCTCGACCATCGCGACCGTGAGCCTCGGGAAGCGGTCGAACGTGCCCTCGAAGACCAGGCTGGCGATCACCGGGAAGTTCAGCCCGGCGAAGTCGCAGTGCTCCTCGAAGTAGAAGTTCGCCGGGCCCGACGGCGTGATCCGCCGGCCGGAGAGCACGTGGAAGCCGACCGGCAGCCCGTAGTGCTCGCAGGCCTCCAGCACCGGCCAGTACTTGCGGTGCCCGATGCCCCGCTCGTTGTCGGGGGCGAGCATCACCTGCACCCAGCGGTCGCCCGCGGGCCCCTCCTTGCGCCGCACGATCTCCTCGACGGCCAGGTCCGGGACCTCGTAGGGCAGATTGATCGAGCCGTACCAGCGCGGGTCGTCGGCGAACCACACCTCCTCGCGGTAGGTGTTCAGCGCGGTGCAGAAGGCGGCGCAGAACTCCGCCGGCACCCGCATCCCGCCGCTGAGCGGGAAGCCGCCGATGTCGTTGAGCACGGCGGCGCTCATGTCGTAGGCGTCGAGCAGCTGTCCCCGCGCGAAGGCCGGGTCGATGCCGGGCGCCCCGCCGCCGGGCGGCACGGCGTCCCACCGGCTGGCGAACTCCCGGTGCCGGGGGCGGTCGCCGCCGGGCGCGCCCGCCCGCAGGCCGGTATGGACGAGGTAGTCCTGCCAGCGCTGCGGCAGGTGCCGCAGCACCCCCGGGATCGCCGGGTTCATCGACGGGTGGACGTCCGCGTCGATGATCCCGAGCTTCGCGCCGGCGCGGACCGGCGCCTCGACGGTGGCCTCCAGCGTCATGCCGTCCCTCCCCGGACGTCGGCGGACGGTGCGGGTCCGACCAGTGACCGGTCGATCTCCTTGACCGACGTGGCGCCGACCAGCGACATCGCCCGGATGATCTCGTTGTGCAGCAGCTCGAGGACCCGGTCGACTCCGGCCTCGCCGCCCGCCGCCAGGGCGAACATGTAGGGCCGCCCGACGAGCACGGCGCGGGCGCCGAGCGCGAGCGCGCGGACCACGTCCGTCCCCCGCCGGACCCCGCTGTCGAGCAGGACCTCGAGCCGGCCGGCGGCCGCGTCGACGACCTCGGCGAGCACGTCGATCGTGGCCGGGGCGCCGTCCAGGTTGCGGCCGCCGTGGTTGGACACCACCACCCCGTCGACGCCGAGATCGGCCATCTCCCGGACCTCGTCGCCGCGCAGCACCCCCTTGACCACCAGGGCGCCCGACCAGCGCTCCCGCAGCCGGCGGATCTCCCCGGCGCTCACCGACCTGCTGTGCATGATCGCGTCCGTGAAGTTGTCGTAGGCCCGCTTGGCGGCGAACAGGTCCAGGCCCGCGCCGCCGGTGCCGAACAGGAAGTCCCGCGACCAGCGCGGACGGGCCAGACCGGCCAGCGCGAGCCGCGGCGACGGGGCCACCGGCAGCGTGACGCCGTTGCGCAGGTCCTTCTCCCGGTACGGCTTGATCGGCGTGTCGATCGTGACGCACAGCGTCCGGTATCCGGCTGCGGCGACCCGGTCGACGAGCTCGTCGTTCTGCGCCTGGTCCGGCTTGAGGTAGAGCTGGTACCACAGCGGACCGCCCGCCGAGCGGATCACGACCTCCGGGCGCTCCCCCGAACCGCCGGGGACGGCGTAGATCGTGCCGGCCCGCCCCGCCGCGCGCGCCACGGCCGGCTCGGCGTCGCTGTGGCACATGCGCGCGAAGCTGCACGGTGCGAGCAGCAGCGGCATGGACACCGGATCGCCCAGCACCGTCGTGGTCGTGTCGACGTGCGCCACGTCGACCAGCGCCCGTGGACGGAGCGGGATGCGCTCGAAGGACTCGGTGTTCCACCGCAGGGTGTGCTCGTCCCCCGCACCGCCGTCGACGACGTCGAACACGGCCTTCGGCATCCGCCTGCGGGCGGCGCGGCGCAGGTCCGCCACGCTGTGGGCCCGGGTCATCCTCATCCGCGACGGTCCCCCTTCCGGGCGGGCGACGGTGCCCGCCCCGCAACCGTGCCCCGCTCGGGTGTCGATCGACTACGGCGGTCGTGCCGAAGTGCGGCCCGCCGCGGTTGTGCGACCCGACAAAACTGCGCTCTACGACGCCACGGACGCGCCCCCGCGCGACCCGTGCAGGCGGTCCCAGGCCAGGGCCCACCACACCTGGGCCAGGTCGTCGTAGTCGCGCAGCGAGCAGCCGGTGATCGACTCGAAGCGGGTGAGCCGGTACCGGACGGTGTTGGTGTGCAGGAAGAGCTGCTGCCGGGTCGCCTCGAGCCGGCTGCCGTTGCGCAAATAGCGCTCGACGGTCTCCAGGATCGCCGCGCCCGAGGCGCCGAACCGCTCGAAGGGCTTCACGAAGCGGTCGTGCATCAGCTCACCCAGGTCGTGGTCCGCGACGACGGCGGGGTGCAGCCCGAGGTCCGCCACGCTCACCACCTCGGTGCGGTCCAGCGCCAGCGCCGTCTCCAGGGCGCGCGTGGCCAGCCGGAACACCGCGGGCAGCTCGTGCAGCGGGACCGGCGGCGAGACGCCGACCGCGGTCGGCGGCGGCTCGGCCGGGAGCACCGCGACGAAGCCGCAGAGGTCGCCGTCGACCACCGTCATCATCCCGTTGCGGCGCTCCGCCGTGGCGGCCACGCGCAGGTAGCGCTCCATGAGCCGCAACGAGTCCGGGCCCGGCGCCGGGCGGGCCCGGAACGCGCGGTACTCCCGGTCGCGGTCCAGGCCGTACGCCGCCGCCCCGCTCCCGATCTCCGACGCGGCCATCGAGCCGGAGATGATCCGGCGCACGAAGCCGTCCTGGTGCTCCTGCGCGCGGCGCTGCATCTCGAGCTCCGCCTCGCGGTGGCCCGCGGCCAGCGCGACCATGCTCCACGCCGACCAGGCCTGCTTGATCGCGAACAGCTCCAGCAGGAGGCTGTCGCGGTACGGCGACGGCGGCGCCAGCTCGCGCACCAGGTCCACGAAGATCTTCTGGTGCTGCATCGAGGTCTGCAGCATCTCGGCCACGCCGACGCCCTGCCGGGCGCGCTCCTCGCCGACCTCCCGCAGCGGGCCGTCGTCGTCGTCCTCGCCCGGGTGCCGGCGGGCCCGGACGCCCTCGACGGACACCGCGAGGTTGCGCCGCCAGCTCTCCCGCAGCACGTCCCGCTCGACGTGCCGGTACGCGCTGTGCGTGAACACCCGCTCCAGCATCCGGTCGGCCATCGGGCCGTGCCCGTCGAGCAGCCCCGTCCCCTGCAGCCGCGCCATCAGGGCGTCCCACGCCTCGTCCCGCGTCGCGGCGTCCCGACGGCCCACGGAAGCACCTCCTCGTGCCTCGCCCCCGCGCCCCTCACCGATCCCGCGGGGCACCGTTCGATGATGCAACCGCTTGACTCGTGCGTCGACCTCCGTTCGGGGGCGGGATCAGAGGCGATACCAGTCGCGGGCGGTGCCGGCCATCAGGCGCTGCCGCATCGACGGCGGCGCCGCGGCGAGGAGCTCGGCGATGTCGTCGTCGTAGCCGTGGGGGTAGTCGGTGGCGAACATCAGCATGTCGTCCGAGCCGAGCCACTCCAGCACGGTGGCGGTCTGCTCGCGGGTGCCCAGGTCGGCGGGAGCGACGGAGAAGCGCATGTGCTCGCGGATGATCTCCAACGGCCGCCGGTCCAGCCACGGGACCTCGCGGCGCAGCCCCTTCCACTCCTTGTCCATCCGCCAGCCCCACACCGGCAGCCAGGTGAACCCGCCCTCGAGCACCGAGACCCGCAGCTCCGGGCAGACCTGGAACACCCCTTCGGACACCAGGCTGGTGACCTGCGCGGTGAAGGACTGCCACTCCGCGGCGTACTCCTCGACGTAGTAGGACGCGTACCCGCTCGACGACGGCGCGTCCGTCGTGATCCCGCCGAAGTGCAGCCCGGCCACCAGGCCGTGCTCGGCCATGGCCTGGAAGACGGGGTGGAACTGCCGTTGCCCCCACAACGCCGCGTGCCGCACGGGCAGCAGCACCTGGACGAGACCGGGATGGTCGCCGACCCGGTGGATCTCCTCGACCATCGCGGCGGGGTCGCGCGCCGGGATCACCAGCGTGCCGGCGAGCCGGGGGTCCCGGTCCAACCACTCGGCGACCAGCCAGTCGTTGACCGCCCGGGCCAGCGCCGCCGCCCAGTCCGGGTGCCGCAGCGAGTCGACGGCGTAGTAGCAGGTCAGGATCGCGCGCTCGACCCGCCACGGATCGAGGACGTGCTGCTGCAGCAGCCCGAGCTCCGAGGCCGGGGGCCGGTCGGCGGGCCGCCACTCCGGCCGGCACGAGCGGTCCGAGCCGGGCGGGTAGGCGAGGTTCACCCCGCCGACGGGGCCGTGCCAGCCGCGCTCGGTGCACCAGGCGATCCAGTGCCGCGAGAGGTACGGGAAGAGCGCCTCGAGCGACGGCACGTTCGCGTGCACGTCGCAGTCGATCACCGGGCCGGCCCACACCGCGTCCCGGGTCGTGTTCTCCAGCAGCGCGGTCGTCATCGGCCCTCCCCCGTCTTCGCTGCCTTCCGGGCCTTCCGCAGGTCGACCACCACGTACTCGTCCTCCACGCCGACCTCGACGGTCTCGGCGGTGTAGGGCCCGGGCACCCGGCCGGCGTGCGGAACCCCGTCGACCTGGTCGGCGCCGGTGACCTCGACGTCGTAGGTGCGCAGCCGCGTCCGCGGGTCGAACCAGGACCGTCCGGTGCGGACGTCGAACTCCCAGCCGTGCCACGGGCACATCAGCAGCGCGGTGTCCTCGTCGTAGTCGAACTCGCCGGGCCGGGGCGAGGTCAGGCCGGCGACGACGTTGCCCTTGCACATCTCCGCGCCCTTGTGCGGGCAGCGGTTGATCAGCCCGTAGAAGGAGCCGCCGACGTTGAACACGCCGACCTGCCGCCCGCCCACCTCGACGAGCACCCGCCCGCCGTCGGGGATGTCGGCGGCCCGGCCGACGACGTACCGCCCGCTCATGCCTGCGCGAGCGCCGGGCCGGCGACCGAGCGGCCGTGCTTCAGCGCGGCCGCGGCACCGGTGGCGACCAGGCGCTGCTCCATGGCGACCGACAGGAAGTCCATGCCCCAGCCGCGGCCGATCTCCGGGTCGCCCGGACCGAGCGCCAGCATCCCGGCGCGCTTGCCCGCCCGGTGCGCGGCGTCGACGATCGCCCGGTGCCGCTCGTCGACGAGCGGATCCGTGTAGGACATCGACGGGCGCCCGCCGCCGGAGATCGACAGGTCCGTCGGCCCGACGAACAGCACGTCCAGCCCCGGGACGGCGGCGATCTGGTCGAGGTTCGCCAGGGCCTCGAGGGTCTCGATCTGGGCGAAGGTCACGATGTCGGCGTTCGCCTCCGTGAAGTACCGGGCGCCGTCGGCCGCCCGGTAGGGGCCGTAGGAGCGGGAGCCCTCCGGGGGGTACCGGCACGCGGCCACGAAACGCTCGGCCTGCTCGCGGGTGTTGACCATCGGGCACATCACGCCGCGGGCCCCGGCGTCGAGCACCCGTCCGACCAGGATCGGGTCGTTGCCCGGGACCCGCACCACGGGCACGGTCGGGGTGGCGGCCAGCGCGATCACGGCGGTGACGACGTCCCGGTACTCCGCCATCGTGTGCTGCATGTCGATGACCACGGAGTCGTAGCCGAGCCGGCCGACCGCCTCCACGGAGAGCACCGAGGAGCCGGAGACCCAGCAGTCCACGGCGGCTTCGCCCGCCGCCCATCGGTCGCGGATCGCGTTGGTCGGCATGGGCTGGCCCTCCGGAGCGTCGACGTCGACAACTGTGCTGAACGTTCGCTCAGTCGGACCGCCGACGCATCGGCAGAACCTCCACAGTCGGACCGGGGACGCTTGGCGGTTCCGACAGCGACAGTGCCGGACGAACCGCCCTAACTTCGTCGCACGCAGTGTCCCAGCTCACAGCCTCGCACGACGACGTGCGAACCCGAGGAGATGACGCCGTGACCGTCGAAGAACCCGTGAGCGTCACCGGACGCGTGGGGGCGGGCCGTCCGCCGGGCCCCCTCGAGGAGCGGCACGCGCGGTCGACATCGTTCCGCAACGTCAGCGACGGGGACGCGTCCGAGCGGCTCACGTCCACGCACTGGCACATCGCGACCGCGCTCGGCCTGGGCTGGATGCTCGACGGGATCGTCATCGCGCTCTACGCGCTGATCGTCCCGTACCTGTTGGAGGACTTCGGGATCAGCCTGAACTCGCTGACCCTCGCGGTCACGGTCACCGGCATCCTCGCCGCGTTCGCCGCCTACTTCTGGCCGTGGCTGGCCGACCGCATCGGCCGCCGCACCGCGTTCATCGTCAACGTGGCGCTGACGTGCGCGTTCCTGGTGCTCATCGTGGTGTCGCGGAACTGGCTGTTCTTCATCGTGTTCTACACGTTGATGCGCGTGACGATCGCCGGCGAGTGGGCCATCGGTTCGCTGCTCACGGTGGAGACCTGGCCCGCCCGGCACCGCGCCAAGATCCTCAGCGCGGCACGCTCCCTGTACGGCTACGGCGTGGTCGTCGCCGGTCTGACCGGCACCTACATCATCGCGCCGCACGGCTGGCGGTGGGCGTTCCTGGTGCCGGCGGCGATCGGCCTGCTGGCGATCTACGTCCGGTTCCTCTGCCCGGAGTCGCCGGCGTGGGTGCGCAACCGCGACGCAGTGCTGGCGCGCACCGAGGACGCACCCCCGGAGGACCGGCCGACCTGGGCCGAGCGCGCCCGCAAGGCGTCGGTCGGCCAGCTGTTCGAGCCGGGTCAGCGCAAGCGGACCTACGTGGCCCTCTTCGTCGCCGCCACCGCGACGATGTCCTGGTACACGCTGGGGTACTGGGCGCCCTTCTACCTCAAGGAGACCCACGGCTGGTCCACCGCCGAGTACAGCAACTGGTACATCTGGTGGGGCGTCGCCGGTGCCTTCGGCTACTACCTCATGGGGTGGATCGCCGACCGCTGGAGCCGGTTCCGCGCGATGCTCACCGGCAACGTCATCTTCATCGTCACGCTGATCCCGTGGGCGCTGGCGACCGAGTCCTGGCAGCTGTGGGTGTTCGGGCTGGCGTCGAACTTCGGCCTGATCGGGGTGTGGGGCACGGTCCTCACCTACACCGCCGAGCTGTACCCGACCCGCATGCGCGGGGTCGGGATGGGTCTGACGTGGATGGTCGCGGGCTTCCTCGGCGTGCTGGTCCCCTACGGAGCCCTGTGGGTCCGCAACGCCACAGGCTCCTTCACCGCCGCGTTCATGCTCATCCCGGTGCTGCTCGTCATCCAGCTGATCGGCCTGCTCATCGCGCGGATGGACTACGCGGGCAAGCAGCTGGACTCGATCGCGACCTGAGCGGCCGGCGGCCGCCGTCGAGTCGACGGCGGC
>NZ_JBEZDN010000104.1:0-28071 GCF_040648315.1 Pseudonocardia sp. NPDC049154 | reverse complement strand
GCGCTCTCGCTCATCAGGTATGAGCGAGAGCGCCGTTCGCTCCTCGAGGGCGATCAGAGCATCGGCTGCCGGGCCCGGTGCCGGGCGGTCGTCCTCGACTCGAAGTGCGCCGCCACCTTCGGGAGCGGCCGGGTCTCGTCGGTGTCGGCCGCGGTCGTCGCCCGCGGGGCGCCCGCCCCGGTCAGCGCCCGGACCTCCATCTCGGCGTAGAGCCGGTCGTCGCCGGCGTCGCGGCGGCCGAACCAGGTGCCGAGCGCGCCCAGCAGGAACGACAGCGGGATGGACACGATCCCCGGGTTGGCCAGCGGGAAGAAGGCGAAGTCTGCGGCGGGCAGCATCGACGTCGGTGCCCCGGACACCGCCGGGGAGAACACGACCAGGACGATCGCCACGGACATGCCGCCGTACATGCTCCACAGGGCGCCGCTGGTGGTGAATCGCTTCCAGAACAGCGAGTAGACCAGCGACGGCATGTTGGCCGACGCCCCGACGGCGAACGCGAGCGCGACCAGCACCGCGACGTTCTGCCCGATCGCCACGATGCCGCCCAGGATCCCCAGCACCCCGACGACGAGCGCCGTCCGCCGCGCGACCCGCACCTCCTCGGCCGGCGCCGCGCTCCCGCGCTTGACGATGTTGGCGTACACGTCGTGGGCGAAGGACGCCGACGCGGTGATGGTCAGGCCCGCCACCACCGCCAGGATGGTCGCGAAGGCGACGGCGGCGACGATCCCCAGCAGCAGCTCGCCACCGAGCCGGAAGGCCAGCAGCGGCGCCGCCGAGTTCGACGCGCCGGGCGACTTCATGATCGTCTCTGGCCCGACGAGCGCGGTGGCCGCCGTGCCGATGACCAGCACCATCAGGAAGAACGCGCCGATCAGCCAGATCGCCCACACGACCGACTTCCGGGCCTGCTTGGCGTCGGGGACGGTGTAGAAGCGCATCAGGATGTGCGGCAGGCTCGCCGGGCCGAGGATCGCGGCCAGCGACAACGAGATGAAGTCGATCTTCGACAGCTCGGTGCGGCCGTACTGCAGGCCCGGGGCGAGCACCTTGTCGCCCTGCGGGCTGGTCTCGGCCGCCTGGCCGAGGAGCGCGGAGACGTCGAAGCCGTGCCGGCCCAGCGCCCAGAAGGACAGCACGAGCCCGGTGACCATCAGGGCGCAGGCCTTGAGGATCTGCACCCAGGTGGTGCCCTTCATGCCGCCGACCAGCACGTAGACGATCATCAGGCCGCCGACGACCGCGATCACCAGCGCCTGCCCGGCCTTCCCGGTGATCCCGAGCAGCAGGGCGACGAGGCCGCCCGCGCCGGCGATCTGGGCGATCAGGTAGAGCACCGAGACCAGCAGGGTCGAGGTGGCGGCCGCGGCCCGGACCGGACGGCGGCGCAGCCGGAAGCTCAGGACGTCGCCCATCGTGTAGCGGCCGGTGTTGCGCAGCCACTCCGCGATGAGGAGCAGCGCGAACAGCCACCCGACGAACGAGCCGATCGCGTAGAGCATGCCGTCGTAGCCGAAGACGGCGACCGTGCCGGCGATGCCGAGGAAGGCGGCGGCGGACAGGTAGTCACCGGCCAGGGCGACGCCGTTCTGCGCGCCCGTGAAGGCGCGGCCGCCGGTGTAGTAGTCCGCCGCGCTCTGGTTCGCGCGTGCGACCCGGAAGACGACGACCAGGGTCAGCAGCACGAACGCACCGAAGACCGTGATCGTGGTCAGGGGACTGCCGAGGCCGTTCGGGGCGGCGCTCAGGGCAAGTGGATTCGACACCATCGGCTCCTCCTGGGCCATATGGTGGATCAGCGATCGGCGCGCGTTGTGCCCCGAATGGCTGTATGGCCCTGGGCCACTCAACGACGAGGTCACCGGGAGGTCACGTCCGGGCTATCGAAAGGGGGTAGCGGGCACCCCCGATCGCGCTGCTCCGTGCCCGAACGGCGTTTCTCGTTCACCAGAGATGAGCGACGGGATCGCTCACCGGGCCGCAAACGCGGAGAGCCCCCGCCGCGGTGTGCGACGGGGGCTCCGGTGCGCCGGGATCAGTCGTCCGGGTCGTCCGTGACGTCCGTGGCGGAGGCGTGCCCGTTGGAGGAGCTCTTCACCGTGGCGCGGCTGCGGCTCGAGCGGCGCTGCGCCGGGCGCGGGGGCGGCGGCGGGGTCGGGGCGGGGCCGCCGTGCCCACGGCCGAGGATGAGCTCGGCGAAGGTGGCCATGGCCTCGTCGAGCTGGCCGGCGTTGCGCCGCTCGGACTCCTCGTTGGCCTTGGTGACGAGCGCGGTGACCGAGGTCGTGTCGGGGCGGGCCCGCAGCACGGAGTCGAGGTCGCCCAACCGGCCGTCGACCGAGCTGCCCAGCGCGGAGATCTTCTCGTCGACCGCACCGGTGAGCTCGCCGAGCTTCTCGCCCAGCCCGTTCTCGACGGCGTCGACCCGGCCCGCCACCGCCTCGAGCCGGCCCGCGAGGATCTCCAGGCGCTCGGCCAGCGAGTCGAGCGCCTCGGTCGGGTCGACCGCGGGCCGCCCGGCGAGGTCCTCGAGCCGGCGGTGCAGCCCGACGCTGGTGTCGCCGAGCAGGTTGCGGACGCCCTCGTTGGACTCGTCCATCGCGCGCAGGGCGCCGTCGAGCTGCTCGCGCACCATCTTCTCGACGCCGTCGACCCGCTCCCGGATCGGCGTCGCGACCGCGTTGGGCATCGCGTCGAGCCGCATCTCGTGCCGGTCGAGGCGGTTGTCCAGGTCGTCGAGCCGCTTGTGCAGCCCGCCGAGCCGGTCGTCGAGGCCGTCCATCCGGCCGGAGACGCCCTCGAGGCGCCCGGCCATGCCGTCGAGCCGGCCGTCGAGCTGGGCGAAGGGTTTGGCGAGCTTGTCCGGCAGCGACTCGATCGCCCGGAGCACGGAGGCGAGCACGGCCTCCTGCGCGTCGACCTTCTGGACCGTCTCGTCGAGGCGCTCGGCGAGCACGCCGACCTCGGTGCGGTCCGGCAGCTCGGTGAGCCGCTTGCGGACGGTGCCCAGCGCGTCGAGGGCGGAGAGCCGCGCGTGGATCTCGTCGAGGGAGTCGAAGACCTGTTGCTGTTCGGAGTCGCGGATCTCGGCCGCGCGCATGAGCATGCCGCGCATCCGGTCGAACGACATCGTCGAGTTATCGCTCATTGGCGCCTGGTGCTTCCTGTGATCCGGATGGGGGAGCGGGGAACGCTGCACTGAGGGTAGCGAGCCCGTGGAACCGGCAGACACGGAGTCACCACTAGGCCGACCGGGTGGCACCCGTCCGGCCTGATTCGCCCGATCCGGCCTGGTCGGAAGGGGGTATACGGTGCCCCGGTGACCGCCCCGCTCACCCCGGACTCGATCCGTTCCGCCCCGAAGGTCCTGCTGCACGACCACCTCGACGGCGGCCTGCGGGCCGGTACCGTCGTGGCGCTCGCCGACGCCGTCGGGTACGACAGTCTGCCCACCCGCGACCCCGAGGAGCTGGCCGGGTGGTTCCTCGGCGCCGCTCACTCCGGGTCACTGGAACGTTACCTGGAGACCTTCGGCCACACGGTGGCGGTGATGCAGACGCGCGAGGCGCTGGTGCGCGTCGCGCGGGAGGCCGCGGAGGACCTGGCGGCCGACGGCGTGGTGTACGCGGAGATCCGGTTCGCCCCCGAGCTGCACGTGGAGCGGGGCCTGGATCTCGACGGCGTCGTGCAGGCCGTGCTGGAGGGGTTCGAGCGCGGCTCCTCGGGCCGCGGGATCACGGTGCGCTGCCTGCTCACGGCCATGCGGCACGCCGCCCGGTCGCAGGAGATCGCCGAGCTGGCCGTGCGGTACCGGGACGCCGGGGTCGTCGGGTTCGACATCGCCGGCGCGGAGAAGGGCTTCCCGCCCACCCGGCACCTCGACGCGTTCGACTACGTCCGACAGCAGAACGCGCACGTCACCATCCACGCCGGCGAGGCCTTCGGGCTGCCGTCGATCTGGGAGGCGCTGCAGTTCTGCGGGGCCGACCGGCTCGGGCACGGCGTCCGGATCGTCGACGACATCACCGTCCGCTCGGACGGGACCGCCGAGCTCGGCCGCCTCGCCGCGTGGGTGCGGGACATGCGGATCCCGCTGGAGATGTGCCCGACGTCCAACGTGCACACCGGTGCCGCGACCAGCCTCGCCGACCACCCCATCGGCCTGCTCCGCGACCTGCGCTTCCGCGTCACCGTGAACACGGACAACCGGCTGATGTCCGGCTGTTCCATGACCTCGGAGATGGCCGCGCTCGTCGACACCTTCGGCTGGGGGTGGGAGGACCTCCGCTGGCTGACGATCAACGCCATGAAGAGCGCGTTCCTGCACTTCGACAAGCGGCTGGCGATCATCGACGAGGTGATCAAGCCGGGGTACGACGCCCTCGTGGCATGAGCGAGCGGCGCTCTCGCTCCCCAGGTATGAGCGAGAGCGCCGTTCACGGGGTCGGGGCGGTGTCAGCGGTGGTGCAGGCGGGCCTCGGTGGCGTGCACCAGCTCCCGCCAGCGGGCGGCCTCGGTGTCGAACGGCGGGCTGGGCGCGAGCCGGGTGGGGTTGGGCCGGATCACGAAGGACACCAGCCAGCCCAGGCTCTCGGACTCCGCCAGCGCGCGGGCCGGCTCGGGGTCGCCCGCCCATTCGGCGACGTCGAGGACCAGCTCGGTGGCCAGGTCCAGCTGGGTCGGGTCGACCTGCAGGGTGCCCTCGGCGATGTCGTCGTCGATCCCGACCAGCACGTAGTCGTTGAGGTCGTCGACCACCACGTCGAGCTCCCCGACGGCGGCCTTGTCGAGCACGTCCTGCCAGGTCGAGGCGGCGACGAGGTCGTTGTCGTCCTTGCCGCCGTCGGCCAGCCAGCGGGCCAGCGCGCGCTCGGAGTCGAACACGTCGACGCGCCCGCCCGAGCCGAGGAACACCGGCCTGTCGTCGAGGTAGCAGCGCAGGGTGACCCACTGGCCCGCGGAGGTGGTGATCCGGATCGGGTCGATCCCGATCTCCTCCCAGAACCCGACCGGCCCCTCGGCCTCGGCCTCCGCGAGCTCGGCCTCGTCCTCGGCGACCTGCTCGGTGATCGCCTCCTCGTCGGCGCGCTCGCGGGCGGCCTCCTCGAGGGTCTCGTCGTCCGTGTCGTCCCCCTCGACGTCGTCGACGGCCAGGACGGACTCCGCGTCGGCGATCCGCGCGGCGAGGGCCTCGGCCTCCTTCTCGGCGCCGGCGAGCGCCCGGGCGTCGACCTCGGGGGTGGCGATGAGGGCGTCGAGCGCGTCGACGACCTCGTCCCAGTGGTCCTGCACGGTCTGGGCGAGCTGGGTCCACAGCCGCCGGCCCTCGCGCCCGGCGAACGGGAGGGTGCCCTGGTCGAGCAGCGCGAAGCCCGGGGCCGAGTCGAGGACGGCCGTGACCTCCTCGAGGTCGCAGACGTCGGCGAAGGAGCGGACCATCGCGGTGATCTCGGCGAGCTCGCCGATCGTCCACGTGTCCGGCTCCTCGGCGACCAGCTCCGGGACGCCGATGACGTCGAAGCGGCGCGTCTCCTCGGGGGTCAGCTCCGCCACGGTCAGCGTGGGCACGACCGGCCAGGCCGGGTGGTCGGCGAGGTCGTGCGCGGTCTCCGTGCGGACGTACGCGGCGAGCCGCGCGACCTCCGGGAACGCGAAGACCGCGTCGTCGTCGCCGAGGAAGGCCTCCCACTCCTCGCCGTCCTCGCGCCACCGGGGCGCCCAGAGGGTGACGAGGTCGCCCTCGGTCAGGGACAGCTGGATCGGGACGATGTCGCTTGCCACGGCGGCGATGCTAGCGGCGGCACCTGAGTGCCGCCCCGTCCGTGCACCACCCGCCGGGCGGTCCCGGGCGTGCACCACGCAGGGAGGGTCCGGACGATCGGTCCCGAAGGGGCGCACCCGGTTCGAGGGGTGTCGCCCTTGTGCCGGGGAGCGTCGGGGAGCGTGGTGCCGGTTCCGGCACCGAGGGTTCCTCGCGGGGCCGGGGAACCGGTGGACCCGCCCGCGGTGCGGGCGGGCGGCCGGTGCCGGCCCGGAACGTCAGGTCGAGCTGTGCAGACGGACGACGCCCACCGTGACGTCCTCCAGACCGCCGCGGTCGAAGTCCCGACGCAGCTGGTCGGCCTTCACCGTCGCGGTCAGCCCGTCGAACGGCCCGTGCGCGTCCACCTCCCCGGTCTGCGGGTCGACGGCGAGCACCACGTACCCGTCGCACTGGGTGAGCTTCTCGGCGGCAGCCACCAGGGTCTGCTCGTCCGAAGTCGTGTTCTCCGGCACCGGATCACCTCCTAGTCACCTAGTACAGCGTCGGCGGCGGCTCCGGCGTGACAGTGTTCGTGCCATACCACCCGTTCGGGTCAGATAAATGGCACCTGTGGTCACGGCCGGTGCGGAGGTCGGTGCGATTCGCGCACGATCCAGTTGATCACTGGTGTCACCTCCGGATGCCGGGCACGCCGGGTGACCGAGATCGGCGCCGAGAAGTCGATCATGGTGTCTCGTGTGCCCAGGGTGGCCGGGGGACCGGATCGAGGGTCGTCCGCGCGGTGCACACCAGGTCCCGCGGACGGCCGCAGGGCGCGTCCGGACGGGGACGCAGGGTGACGAAACCGCGGTCGTCCCCACCCGGACCGGCGGGTGGTCGAGGGGGGCGGCGTCCCTGCGACGATCACCGGGTGCACGACCCTTCCCGGCTCGACGAGGCCAACACCGGCTACGGCTGCGAGCATCCTGGCACGGGGATCGCCGCCGTCCCGGGAGGCGCGCGGTTGTCGTGGCTGCGGCCCGCGCCGCTGTGGCAGTCCCGCAACGACCGGCTCGTCCGGCTCCTCGGCGACCCCACGGACGACATGCGCCGGGAGTGGCTGCGCCGGCTCGACGCGCGGCGCGGGCCCGACCCCGGCCGGCTCGTCGACCGGTTCGCGGGGCGGGACTCGATCGCGGTCGCGCTGCTCGGCGACCCGGGCGAGGGCGACGCGTCGCAGTACTGCGTGGTGCCCGTGCTGCAGCGGGTGGCCGGGGACACCGACCTCGCGGTCGTCGTCTCGGACGTGATCTACCCGGCCGGCGGGCTGCGCGGGTACGCGGCCAAGCTCGCCCGCCCGTACGCCGACCACCCGGGCCCGATCTACGGCCTGCCCGGCAACCACGACTGGTACGACGGCCTCACCGGCTTCATGAGCTGGTTCTGCGGCACCCCTCCGGAGGAGGCGGCGCCCGCGGCCACCGGCACGGGGTGGAAGGCGTTCCTGCGTGGGCTGCTGTGGCGCCGCGGGCCGCGCGGTCGGACCGCCGACCTCGAGGCGGCGCGGGCGTGGCGGCCGGCCGCGGCGCAGCGCGCGCTCCAGCCGGGGCCGTACTGCGCGATCGACGCCGGCCCGGTCCGGCTCGTGCTGATCGACACCGGGATCCGCGGGGGCCTCGACCGGGAGCAGGGGGAGTGGCTGCGGGACACCCTCTTCGCCGCCGGCCGGCCGACGATCGTGCTCACCGGGAAGCCCCTGATCACCTACGCCGAGCACCGCCCCTGCCCGATCGAGGGCGGCGGCACCGTGGCGGACCTGGTGCGCGACCCGCGTGCGTCCGTCGTCGCGGTGGTCGGCGGCGACGACCACAACTACCAGCGCTACCCGGTCCGGCTCGCCGACGGCCGCGAGATCCTGCACCTCGTCGCGGGCGGCAGCGGGGCCTACCTCTCCGCCACGCACCCCATCCCGAACGTCGACGTGCTGGCGCCGGAGTGCACGGAGGAGGAGTTCCGCTGCTACCCGCTGCGCGGGGACTCGCTCGCGCACTTCAGCCGCCGCTACGACGCGTTGCGCCGGTTCGGGACCGGCACCGCCGTCGTCTCGCCGGCCGACGCGACCACGATCATGGCCGAGCGGATCGGGATCGCGCCGCCGCGGACGGGCACCCCGCCGGCGGAGATCTCGCCGCGGGCGCGGCGGGCCGCCGACCGGGTGCTGGGCGGGCCGAAGGGGCGGTCGGAGAACTGGACCTCCGTGCTCTACGACACCGACCGTCCGCCGATGCTCAAGAGCTTCCTGCGGCTCGACGCCACGGCGACGGAGATCCGGATCGACTGCTGGGCGGCCACGGGCTGCCTGGAGCACGAGCGCGACCCGGTGCTGGAGGACCGGATCGTCGCCCGGCCCGGTGCGGACGGGCGGTGGACGTGGACGAGCGCCACACCGGGGCGGGCGCGGCCCTGAGGATTCGGCCCTGAGAAATCGGCCCTGAGGATTCGGCCCTGAGAAATCGGCCCTGAGGATTCGGCCCGAGGAATCGGTACAGCTCCCGCTAGGGTCCGGCCCATGGACGTGCGGGTCGTCGACCATCCTCTGGCCAGGGCTCGGCTCACCACGATGCGCGACGCGCGCACGGACAACGCGGCCTTCCGCGCCGCACTGCGCGATCTCACCCTGCTGTTGATCGTCGAGGCGACCCGCGGCTTCGAGGTGGCGGACTTCCCGCTGCACACCCCGGTCGCCCGCACGACCGGTCACCGGCTCGCGAACCCGCCCGTGCTGGTACCGGTGCTCCGCGCCGGTCTGGGCATGGTCGACGCCGCGCAGAACCTGATCCCCGAGGCGCAGATGGGGTTCGTGGGCGTGGCGCGGGACGAGGAGACCCACCGCCCCACCCCGTACATGGAGTCGCTGCCGGCCTCGCTCGTCGGGCGCCCGGTGTTCGTGCTCGACCCCATGCTCGCCACCGGCGGCTCGATGGTGCACACCGTGGAACTGCTCACCGCCAGGGGCGCCGACGACGTCACCGCGGTCTGCGTGCTCGCCGCGCCCGAGGGCGTCCGGACGCTCGGGGCGAGCGGGCTCCCGGTACGGCTGGTCACCGCCGCGATCGACGAGCGGCTCAACGACTCCGCCTTCATCGTCCCCGGCCTCGGCGACGCGGGGGACCGGCAGTTCGGCGCGGTCTGAGCGCGGCCGGGGCCGTCAGGCCCGCCAGCCGTCGACCACCGCGCGCAGGACGACCGGGAAGCCCTTCGCCGGGTCGTCGACCGCGTCCGGGGTGTGCGCGTGCAGCTGGATCGACACCAGCCCGTGCAGCGCCGACCAGAGCCCGAGCGCGACGGTCGGCGGGTGCGCGTCGTCCCGCAGCACCTTGGCGTCGACCGCCCGCTCCACCGCCTCGACGAGCGGGGTGAACGCCGCCTCCTGCAGCTCGCGCGACTCGGCGTCGAGCTGGTCGCGGTCGAACATCGCGTCGTAGAGGTGCGGGTCGTGCAGGGCGTCGGCGCGGTAGGCCTCGCCGAGCGCGACCAGCTGCTCGGCCGGGTCGCCGGTCGGCGGGACCGCCGTGAGCGTCCGGCGCAGCCGCCGGAACGCGTCGTCGACCAGGGACTTCACCAGGCCGGGCTTGCCGCCGAAGAGCGCGTAGACCGCAGTGGTCGACGTCCCGACGTCCGCGGCCAGCGTGCGCAGCGACAGCCCGGTCACGCCGTGTGCGCTCAGCAGCTCCGCCGCACGGGCGCGCAGCCTGTCGCGCAACACGTCGTCGTGGACCTTGGGCCGGGGCACCGGCGGAGGCTACCCCTCCGCCCCGGGGTCCCGCCCGTTCACGTTGCGGTCACGGTCCGGACACGGGTGTGTGACGAAGCCGCGCCGGCCCGGCCGCCGCGGACGAGTAACACCCGGGGCCGTTCGGGAGATCTTCCCGTGGGTCGTGCCGATCGGGGGCGCGCCCGGTCGGGAGGGCGGCATGCGCGGCTGGGTCGGGGGGCTCCGCCGGATTTCCCTGCGGCGGGTTCCGTTGCAGCTCACCGCGTTGCTCGTCGCGGGCCTGGTCGTCGCCGGGATCCCGGCCGACGAGGGCGCGTCCGCGGCCGGGGTGCGCACCGCGGGCGAGGGCGCCGGGCCGAGGTCGACGCTGCGGGTGATGCCGCTGGGCGCGTCGAGCACCGAGGGCGTGGGCAGCCCCGCCACCGCCGGGTACCGGGCGCCGCTGTTCGCCGAGCTGGCCGCGGACGGCATCCGCGTCGACTACGTGGGGTCGCGGCGCAGCGGACCGGCCGGGATGGCCGACCCGGACAACGAGGGCCACTCCGGCTGGACGCTGGAGAAGATGATCCCCCAGGTCGGCGCGTGGGTGGCCGAGGCCGACCCGGACGTCGTCCTGCTGCACATGGGCACCAACGACGTGAACTCCGGGACGAAGGGGGCCGTCGCCGCCCGCCGGCTCGACGCGTTGCTCGACAGGGTCTTCGCCGCCGCGCCGCAGACCCACGTGATCGTCGCGGGGATCTGGGCGCCCCTGCCCACGCGGGTCACCGAGCGGACGGCGCTGGCGCGGCTGACGCCGGACGTCGTCGCCCGGCACCGCGCGCTCGGCCACTCCGTGGAGTTCGTGGACACCTCGTCGCTGCTGTCCGCCGGGGACTTCGTCGACGGCCTGCACGCCAACGCCGGGGGCTACCGCAAGATCGCCGCGATGTGGACCACGGAGGTCGAGGGCTGGCTGGCGCAGCGGCGGGCGGCGCCGGTGCCGCCGGTCTCGGCCGCGGCCGTCACTCGCTGAGCCCCGCGGCCACCGTCGCCCCGAGCTCCCAGCACGCCTCCAGCGCTGCCTTGTCCGGCGGACCCATGACCTCCACCGGCGCGGCGACCTGCTCCCAGCCCATGCCCGAGGCGATCGCGCCGACGGCCTTCACCGCGCCCTCCACGCCCTGGTTGCCGTGCACGTACAGGCCGTACGGGAGCTTGCGGGTGTCGTCGCCGCAGACGTAGTAGACCTGGTCGAAGAAGTGCTTCAGCGCCCCGGACATGTAGCCGATGTTGGCGGGGGTGCCGAGCACCACGCCGTCGGCCTCGAGCAGGTCCGACGCGGTCGCCGCGAGCGCGGCCCGGCGGCGCACCTCCACCCCGGTGATCTCGGGGTCGCTCGCGCCGCGGACCACGGCGTCGAGCAGCTCCTGGGTGGCCGGCGACGGCGTGTGGTGGACGATCAGCAGGACTGCCACGGGCCCGTCCTACCCGATGAGGGTCGTGATCTCCTCCCGGAGCGCGGTCATCCGCGCGTCGGCGCGGGCGCGGGCGGCGTCCAGGTCCTCCGTGGGCGGCTCGACGACCTCCAGGTAGGCCTTGAGCTTCGGCTCGGTTCCGGAGGGGCGCACCACGACCCGCATCCGGTCGCGGCGGAGCCGCAGGACGTCCGGGGCGGGCCGGTCGGCGCTCCAGCCCTCCGGCGGCGCGGCGGCCAGCCGGGCCACCACCGCGTCGCGCTGCTCGGGGGCCATCCGCAGGGAGATCCCGACGGTGCGGTGCACGCCGTGGGTCCGGGAGAGCCCATCGAGGTGATCGAGGAGGGTGCGTCCGGCGGCCTTCAGCCCGGCCGCGAGATCGGCGGCGACCACGGCCGCGCCGATCCCGTCCTTGTCCCGCACCGCCTCCGGGTCGACGCAGTACCCGAGGGCCTCCTCGTAGCCGTAGACGAGGCCGGGCCCCGCGCGGACGATCCACTTGAAGCCGGTCAGCGTCTCCGCGGACGGGGCGCCGTGGGCGGCGGCGACCTTCGCGAGCATCGAGCTCGACACCACGGTGGTCGCGACGAGGCCGGTGCGGCCGCGCAGCAGGTGGTCGCCGAGGAGGACGCCGGTCTCGTCGCCGGTGAGCATCCGCCAGCCGGCGGGCGTCGGGACGCCGAGGGCACAGCGGTCCGCGTCGGGGTCCAGGGCGATCGCGAGGTCGGCGTCCTGCTCCGCGGCCAGCGCGAGCAGGAGGTCGGTCGCCCCGGGCTCCTCCGGGTTGGGGAAGGCGACGGTCGGGAAGTCCGGGTCCGGTGCCGCCTGCTCACCGACGACGTGGACGTCGGTGAACCCGCAGCGCGCCAACGCGTGCACGGCCGTGGCGCCCCCGACGCCGTGCATCGGCGTGAGTGCGATCCGCAGGACGGTGGTCGCAGTGCCGAGCCCGGCAACCCGGTCCAGGTACTCCTCGGTCGGGTCGTCGACGGTCGTCGGGCCGTCGGTCGGGATCGACACGGCGGCGGGCGCGGCGCCGATCGCGGCCTCGATCTCCGCGTCTGCGGGCGCGACGAGCTGGGCGCCGGGTGCGTCGCTCACGCCCTCGCCGAGGTAGACCTTGTAGCCGTTGTCCTGCGGCGGGTTGTGCGAGGCGGTGATCTGCACCCCGGCCGCCGCCCCTCGCTGCTGCACCGCGAACGCGAGCACCGGCGTGGGTGCCGGCCCGGGCAGCACGTGCACCGCGAACCCGGCCGCGGCCAGGACCCCGGCCGTCTCGCGGGCGAACGCCGCCGACCCGTGCCGCGCATCCCGCCCGACGACGACCGTGCGGCCCCGTGCCCCGCGCGCGACCAGCCAGGCGGCGAGGCCCGCGGTGGCGCGCCGGACCACGGCGACGTTCATGCCCGCCGGGCCCGCCCGGACCGGGCCGCGCAGCCCGGCGGTGCCGAAGCGCAGCGGGCCGGACAGGGCGTCGGCCAGGGCGTCGGGAGCGGATCCTGCCGAGCCGACGGTCGTCGTCGCGCCCTCGGTCATGGCGTCGACCAGGAGCGTCTGCAGCGCGGTGCGGCTGGCGGGGTCGGGGTCGTCGGCGATCCAGCGCATCGCCGCGTCCCGCAGCGCGGGGTCCAGACCCATGTCAGGCGCGCGCGACCAGCTCGCGCAGCAGCTCGCCCATCCGGGTCGCCGAGGCGCGACCGGCCTCGAGGACCTCCTCGTGGTCGAGCGGCTGACCGGTCATCCCGGCGGCGAGGTTGGTGACCAGCGACAGCCCGAACACCTCGACGCCCTCGGCGCGTGCGGCGATCGCCTCGAGCACCGTGGACATCCCGACCAGGTCGGCGCCGAGCGTGCGCAGCATCCGGATCTCGGCCGGCGTCTCGAAGTGGGGGCCGGGCAGCCCGGCGTAGACGCCCTCCTCGAGCGACGGGTCGATCTCCCGCGCGAGCTTGCGCAGCCGGACCGAGTAGAGGTCGGTGAGGTCGATGAACCGCGGCCCCACCAGCGGCGACCGGGCCGTGAGGTTGAGGTGGTCGCTGATCAGGACCGGCTGGCCGACGGACATGCCCTCCCGGATCCCGCCCGCCGCGTTCGTCAGCACGATCGTGCGGCACCTCGCGGCCGCGGCCGTCCGGACACCGTGCACCACGGCCTCGACCGGGTGCCCCTCGTAGCCGTGCGTGCGGCCGAGCAGCACCAGGACCCGGCGGTCGCCGACGGTCAGCGAGCGGACCGTGCCGCCGTGCCCCTCGACGGCGGGCGGGACGAACCCGGGCAGCCCGGCCATCGGGACGTCCGAGCCGGTGCCGATCACGTCCGCGGCGGGCCGCCACCCCGAGCCCAGGACCACTGCGACGTCGTGCGAGTCCGCTCCGGTCGCGTTCGCCAGCGCCTGCGCGGCCTCGGTCGCCATGCTCATGCGCGAAGGGTACGGGTGATCACCCGGCGGCCGGTGTCGTGAAGGTTGCGGCGAGCGCGGTGAACAGCGCGGCGGAGCGGTCGCCCGCGCGCTCGGCCGGCACGGTGAGGGACAAGGCCCACAGACCGTCGGCCGCGGGGACGGTGCGCAGGACCGTGGTGCGCTGCTGGGAGCCCTCGGTGGTCGTGTACCGCCGCTCGCGGACGCCGTCGGGGGCGCCGGCGACGGGCTCGGAGGGTGTCACGTCGACGGCGTCGACCCCGAGATGCGCGGCCGTGAGCCCGGCGGTGATCTCGTCCTCGGACCCGGCCCGCCACACGGCCAAGGCCTCGGACCCGTCGGCGGAGACGAAGCGGACGACGGGGTTCGTGTCGCCGTCCCGGTACTGCGCCCAGGTCGAGGGCACCGCGAGGCTCCACCCGGCGGGGTCGCCGTGGGTGGTCGTCGGGCTGCGGTCCGTGGTGACCGTGACCGTCGACGACGGGGACTGCCCGGCGAGCGAGCGGACCACGCTGTAGCCGCCGGCCGCCCCGAGCAGGACGAGCAGCGCCCCGGCGACGGCCAGCGGCAGCGCCCAGCGGGTCGGCATCGAGATCGTGGTGGAGCGGGCGGTGGGTCCGGCCGCCTGGCGAACGGGCGGGCGGGCCGGCGCGTGGGCCCCCGTCGGGGTGGGGAGCGGGCCGGGCGCGGCGGCGAGGCCGCGCGCGGCGGGGTGCGGGCCCTGGTGCGGATCGGCCGCCGGGAGCCGGGTCGAGCCGGCGGGGCCGTAGGTGCCACCCCACGGCTCCGGCGCCTGCACCGGACCCGACGCGGCCACCCGGGGCTCCGGCACCGCCTCCGGGCGGGCGGCGACCGCGGAGTAGGTGGTCGGCGCGTCGGGCGAGCCGGGGTAGAGCGGGTCGTCCGGGTCGTCGAGCAGCGGGCGCAGCCGGCGGCGCACCTCGTCGAGCGGCATCCGCTGGTCGGGGTCCTTGACCATCAGCGCCGCGATGACCTCGGCGACGGGCCCGTGCTCCCGCGGGCGGGGCACCGCGCCGTCGACCACCTCGGTGATGGTGGAGACGGGGTCGCCCTTGACGTCGTAGGGCGGGCGGCCCTCGATCGCGGCGAACAGCGTGGCGCCCAGGCCCCAGAGGTCCGCGGCGGGAGTGACCGCGCCGCCCATCGCGACCTCGGGGGCGATGTAGGCGGGGGAGCCGAGGACGAGCCCGGCGGTGGTCATCGGCGCGTCCGAGGCGTTGCGCGCGATCCCGAAGTCGGTGAGCTTGATGCGCCCGTCGTGGGCGACGAGCACGTTCCCGGGCTTGACGTCCCGGTGCGTGATCCCGGCGCGGTGCGCGGCCCGCAGCGCCGCCGCGGTGGCGTAGCCGACGACGGCGGCCTGGCGCTGGTTCAGCCGGCCCTGCTCGGAGATGATCGTCGCGAGGTTGCGGGAGGGGACCATCTCGAGGACGACGAGCGGCTCGCCGGCCGCGTCGACGACGTCGAACACCGTGATCACGTTCGGGTGCGACAGCCCGCCCAGGGCGCGCGCCTCGCGGAGCATCCGCTCGCGCATCCCGAGCGCCTCCCGCTCCGGGACCCCGCGCGGGACCTTCAGCTCCTTGACGGCCACCCGGCGGCGCAGGACCTCGTCGTACCCCGACCACACCGTGCCCATCGCCCCGCTGCCGAGCTGCGCGGAGAGGCGGTACCGGTCGCCGACGACGCGGCCCGGCTGCTCGTCTTCCTGCGTGGACACACGACCATTGTCGGCGACGCCCCGCACGCGTGTGCGGGCGGGTACGCCTGCGGACGACCCGGACGTGGCCTGGACCAGCACAAACGGGCACGTCACGTGACCGGGTGACGACGCTGTGCAGCACCCTTTCCGTCGCCGAGCGGCAGGGCCGCCCGTTCGTCGCAACCTGCGGCAACCGCTCGTCACGGACGGGCGGGCCGTCCGCAGCAGATCGCCGACCCCTCGGCGCGGATACCCGGTGAACGCCCGGTTTCGGGTTGGTACACCGCTGACCGGGTGAGCACCATGGACCAATGCAGGACAGAGCGAAGAGCCCTCGAGAGGCGGGTCGAACCGGTGATGTCCGGTGACCCTGCTCGAGGCGCACCCCGAGCTCGCGACCAGCGGTGACCAGGTGGTCACCGACATCGGCGCGGGCACCGGCCCGGCCTGGCTGGACCAGTGGCTCTCGGCCCACCGGTCCGACGTCGTCGCCGTCCGCCGGTCGCTGCACTCCGTACCGGAACTCGGTCGTGACGAGCATCGTACGACCGCCCTCGTGGCCCGCCGCCTGATGGCCGCCGGCCTCGAGCCCCGCACCCTGCCCGGCGGCACCGGCCTCGTCTGCGACGTGGGCCGCGGCGACCGCTGCGTGGCCCTGCGTGCGGACCTGGACGCCCTGCCCCTCGGCGAGGAGACCGGCCTGCCGTTCGCCTCCACCGTGCCCAACGTGATGCACGCCTGCGGGCACGACGCGCACACCGCGATGGTGCTCGGCGCCGGTCTGGCACTCGCCTCCGCGCCCTCGCTCCCCGGCCGCGTGCGGCTGGTGTTCCAGCCCGCCGAGGAGGTCCAGCCCGGCGGCGCGATCGACGTCGTGGCCGACGGCGCGATGGACGACGTCGAGCGCATCTTCGCGCTGCACTGCGACCCGCGGCTGGAGGTCGGCCGGCTCGGCACCCGGGTCGGGCCGATCACGTCGGCGTGCGACGTCGTCGAGATCCGGCTGACCTCGCCCGGCGGGCACACCGCCCGCCCCCACCTGACCGGCGACCTCGTCGAGGCGCTCGGGCTGCTGATCACCCAGCTCCCGCTGCTGCTCACCCGCCAGGTCGACCCGCGCTCGGGCACCGTCCTGGTCTGGGGCGCGGTGCAGGCCGGGGAGGCCGCCAACGCGATCCCGCAGGCCGGCGTGCTGCGCGGCACGCTGCGCACCGCCGACCACGCCACCTGGACCGAGCTGGAGGACAAGTTCCGGGCGCTGGCCGCGGCTGTCCTCGCGCCGCTCGGCGTCGGGTACGTGATCGACCACATCCGCGGGGTGCCGCCGGTGGTCAACGAGGCCGCGAGCTCCGGCATGCTGCGCGACGCCGCGATCCTCACCGGCGGGCCCGACGCCGCCGCCGACACCGAGCAGTCCAGCGGCGGCGAGGACTTCGCGTGGTACCTGGAGAAGGTGCCGGGCGCGATGGCGCGGCTGGGGGTGTGGCCGGGGGTGGGTCCGATGAAGGACATCCACCAGCCCACCTTCGACCTCGACGAACGCGCCCTCCCCTTCGGAGTCCGCGTGCTGGTGAACAGCGCCCTGCAAGCCCTGGCGTAACCCCGCGAGTCGGGAGTTCTGGCAGCGCGAGTCGGGAGTCAGGGCCGCTGTCGGTGTCTGCGCGGCTGCAGGGTACCGATCTTCCGGTTGAGAGTGAGCCCGCGCGCACGAAATGCTGCGTCGAGTTCGCGCTCGACCCGGCTGAGGTCGCGCATGTCGGCGGCCCGGACGCGGACGACGATGAAACCGCGGCGCTCCAGCTCGGCCTGTCGCGCGGCGTCCTCGTCCTCGCGCCCGAGGTGGGCCACGTGACCGTCGTACTCGACTGCGATGCGGTACTCGGGCCAGGCATGGTCGAGGAGGAACAGCACTGCACCCCTCGCGTCGTGCACGGGCAGGTTGACCTGCGGGACCGGGAAACCCAGGTCGACGAGCCTGAACAGCATCCGGCTCTCCGCCGGTGAGAACGCGAGCCCGGTGGCCAGATCCAGCAGTTGCGCCGCCCTGCGTCGCCCGCGGGGGTCGCTGCGGTTCGTGATCCGCTCGCCGATGCGCTGCCGGAAAGCCTCTCGTTCTGCGGGGACGACCGCGGCCAACGCCTGGTCGAGCACCGCAAGCGCGTCCTGAGGCCGGTCGCGGCACAGCAAGTCGGCCAGCACCCGATCAAGAGCGAGCACGGCGAGCCCGTCGATCTCGACCGCGTCGTCGGAGAGGTGGAGGCCGTTGTGGGCCACGAGGCCGGGACGTGCGCGCAGCCAATGTCCGTACGGCACGGTGAGGTGGACCGGGAGCGGGTCGACGGCGGTGCAGCCGTGTAACCAGGTCGCCGTCCAGCCGCTTATCACGGCCGCGGGCCCGGCGAACGAACAGGCCGCAGCGGCGACGGTGAGAGGATCGGTCGTGCGCGTTCCGGGGACGAGTACACCGCGCCACTGCGCATGGAGCTCGCCCGATCTCAGGGCGCCGCGCATCGCGGAATCGCCCATCTGACGTCGGACGTCCGACTTGCGGCGCGCGCCATGGGTCCCGGACTCGGAGGTGGTCATGGTCAAACCGTGCCGCCGCCGCGGGCTGATCAGCGGACGAGCATCGAGGCTGTGGACAGATCCACCGGGGTGTGGATGGGGAGGACCGTCCGAGCGCACGCAGATGACCACAGCTCGCGACTCGCGCTGTCGGAACTCGCGACTCGCGCTGCCAGAACTCGCGACTCGCGCTGCCAGAAGTCCCGACTCGCGGGACCGGACGGAAGCTACACGCTCTTCTGGCTGGGGCGGTTGCGGAGTTCGGTGACGTAGTCGTCCGGGGCGCCGGCGGCTTCCGCGGCGTCGGCGATCACGCCGAGGTAGCGGGCGCTGGGGAGGCCGCCCTCGTAGGCGTTGAGCACGTAGATCCAGGCGAGCACGCTGCCCTCGAGGGTCTGTACCCGCAGCCGGAGCTTCTTGTGCAGCCCGAGCTCGCCACCCTCCCAGCGATCGAGCTGGGCGGCGTCGTGGTCCGGGACGTCGTAGAGCACCACGAACACCTGCGACGTCGGGTCCTCCACGACGGTGGAGAGCGCGCCCTCCCAGGCGTAGTCCTCGCCGCCGAAGGTCAGGCGCCAGCCCATCAGCCACCCGGTGCCCGCCATCGGCGAGTGCGGGGCGCGCTCCTTCATCTGGCCCGGATCCATGTTCGACCCGTAGGCGGCGTACAGCGGCACGGGGACAGGGTAACGGCGCCCGCCTTGTCCGGGTCCTTCGGGACCGCTCGGCGGACACGCGTACGGTATGAACGGGCGCCGGGCGGCGTCCGCACCGGTCGGATCGATCCAGGACCGGCCGTCGGATCTGCTGTCTCGCGGAGGGGCGTGCGTACGGTGACCCGCATCGTGATCATGGGCGGTGGCCCCGCCGGGTACGAGGCGGCGCTGGTCGCGGCCCAGCACGGCAGCGACGTGACCGTCGTCGAGAAGGACGGCATGGGCGGCGCCTGCGTGCTGCATGACTGCGTCCCGTCCAAGACCTTCATCTCCTCCGCCGCGGTCCGCGTGGACCTCCACCGCGCCGAGGACCTGGGCGTGCTCCTCGACCGCAACACCGCCGGCGTCGACCTGCCCAAGGTCAACGGCCGGGTGAAGGGCCTGGCGCTGGCCCAGTCGGCCGACATCCGGGCCCGCGTGGAGAGCGAGGGCGTCCGGATCGTCCACGGCACCGCCTCGTTCCTCGACGAGACGAGCGGCCGCCAGCCGCACACCGTCGAGGTCCGGCACGGGGACGGGACCGTCGAGAAGCTGGCGGCCGACACCGTCCTGATCGCGACGGGCGCGACCCCGCGCGTGCTCGACTCGGCGCGGCCGGACGGCGAGCGCATCCTCACCTGGCGCCAGCTCTACGACCTCCCCGCGCTGCCGGAACACCTGATCGTGGTCGGCTCCGGCGTCACGGGGGCCGAGTTCGTCTCCGCCTACGTGGAGCTCGGCTGCAAGGTCACCCTGATCTCCAGCCGGGACCGCGTCCTCCCCAGCGAGGACGCCGACGCCGCGGCCGTCCTCGAGGACGTCTTCGCCGAGCGCGGGGTCGACATCCTCCCCAAGGCGCGCGCCGAGTCCGTGGTGCGCGAGGGCGACGGCGTGGTCGTCACCCTCACCGACGGCCAGGTCGTGCGCGGTTCGCACGCGCTGATGACCGTCGGGTCGGTCCCCAACACCCGCGACATCGGCCTGGAGAAGATCGGCATCGAGACCGACCGCGGCGGGTTCATCCCGGTCGACCGCGTCTCGCGCACCTCGGTCCCCGGCATCTATGCCGCCGGCGACTGCACGGGCCTGCTCATGCTGGCGTCGGTCGGCTCGATGCAGGGCCGCATCGCGATGTGGCACGCCCTCGGCGAGGGCGTCGCGCCGATCCGCCTGCGCACCGTCGCGTCGAACGTCTTCACCCGCCCCGAGATCGCGACCGTCGGCATCAGCCAGCGCGCGATCGACGCCGGCGAGGTCCCGGCCCGCACCGTGATGCTCCCGCTGGCCACCAACCCGCGGGCGAAGATGCGCGGGCTGCGCCGCGGCTTCGTCAAGCTGTTCTGCCGCCCGGCGACGGGCGTGGTGATCGGCGGCGTGGTCGTGGCCCCGGTGGCGAGCGAGCTCGTGCTGCCGATCGCGATGGCGGTGCAGAACGGGCTGGGTGTCGACGACCTCGCCCACACCTTCTCCGTCTACCCCTCGCTGTCCGGCTCGATCACCGAGGCCGGCCGGCAGCTGATGCAGCACAGCGACCTGGACTAAGGGGCGAATCGGGGTCATCCCCGATCCCGCCGTCTGGCGCGCAGCGGACCGTGGAGCCATGACCACTCCCGTCCCCACCCGCGTGCCGGTCCTGCCGGTGGTCGCGGCCGGGGTCGCCGGGCAGCTCGCCGACGACCTCCTGTTCGTGTTCCTGCCCTCCTTCCCGGGCGCCGCGGCGATCCTGGCGATCGTGCTGACGGCCGGCGCCGCGCGGCTGGTCACGGCGAAGCTGCACGGCGCCGCCGTGCCGCGCGCCGGGCTCGCCGTCGGTGCGGTCTCCGCGGGCGTCGGGCTGCTGCTGAGCGGCCTCGGGCTCGTCTCGATCATCGTGGCCGGGCTGACCGTGCTCGCCGGCGTGGGTGGCGCGATCCTGGGCCGCCCGGAGGTCCGCCCGCACCGCGACTGAGGCACCCTGCACGACGGCGCCCCCGGCGGACGGTGTCCACCGGGGGCGCCGGGTCGGCTCAGCCCGCCGCGGCGAGGCCGGGGCCGGGCGCCGTGCGGCACGACGCGAGGACGCACGCCTCGGCCGCCCGCGCGGACCGGATCGGGGACGACGCGGCGGAGAGGCTCCCCGCGAACGGCCACTCACCGGCGAAGCGCTGCAGGTACCAGTAGACGAACAGGTAGTCCTGCGTGTGGGGCTCCGCGACGAACACCGCGCGGCCGGGCAGCCGCTCGACCCAGCGGGCGTAGGCGATCGTCGCGAGGGCCGGGGGACGCGCGGCCCGCCGGGTGGCGAGCCAGTCCACGGCCCGGGTGCGCCAGTCCTGCAGCGACGCCGGGTGCAGGGTGGCGCCGGGCAGCTCCCGCAGGTTCGCGGTGAACGTCCCGGTCGGGACCCCGTCGGCGCGGTGTGCCGCCGAGGTCAGGGTGAGCAGGGAGTGCGGGCCCGGGATGGGCCCGTCGGTGTGGATGTGGGTCGTGACGAACACGGTCGTCGGGTCGGACGGGGTGTCGGGGGGCATGACGGATCCTGGTTCTCGAGTGGTTGTCGAGGACGTGCCCGCGACGAGGTGGCCTCGTGACGGGCGGATCCGCGGCGCGGTCCTGGCCGCGTGGCGGAGGGACCGGGCCCCGTGGGGTGATCACACGGGTGCGTGTCGGGCGCTGTGTACTTGTGCAGCACAGGCGCGCCGAACACGGTCGAACCTGGCGCTGTGGAGTCAACCCGACGCCGAGGGTGACGTCAATCCATGATCAGCAGATCCGGCGCACCGGACCGCGCCGCGAGCCGGACGGCGGCCGGGCCGGAGCCGCCGCACCGGATCCGCTCCAGGCCGAGCCCGCCGGCCGCGAAGCGCAGCACGGCGCCCAGCGCGGTGGTGGTCATGCCCCGGCCGCGGGCTCGCTCCAGCGCCCAGCAGGTGATCTCCGGGATGTCGGCGTCCAGCCCGGTCAGCGCGATCTCCCCGAGCATCTCGCCGGTCGTCGGCTCGGCGACCGCCCACGAGCACCCCGTGTCCGACGACCACTGGGCGGCCCGGAGCCGGACGTGCGCGAGTGCGTCGGGCACGCCGGCCTCGGTGAGGGAGGGGACGTCGGTGACCCGGTCGTCGGCGCGCAGCGCGCGGAGGTACCAGGTCCCGGCGTTGATCTCGACGGGGTCCATCGGTGCAGCTCGGACGGCGTCGTGAGTGCCGAGTGCCGCTCCAGGGGCACTCGGCACTCACGGGGTCAGTCCTTGATCTCGCAGACGACCGTGCCCTGCGAGATGGAGGAGCCGGTCTCGGCGGACAGCCCGGTGACGGTGCCGTCCTTGTGCGCGGTGACCGGGTTCTCCATCTTCATGGCCTCGAGGACCACGATCAGGTCGCCGGCCGAGACGGTGTCGCCGTCCGAGACCGCGACCTTGATGATCGTGCCCTGCATCGGTGCGGTGACGGCGTCCCCGGAGGCCTTGGCCCCGCCGCCGCCCCCGCCGCGCTTGCGCGGCTTGGCCTTGGCGGCCGCACCGCCGCCACCGCCGCCGCCGAACGAGATGTCGCCCGGCAGCGAGACCTCGACGCGCTTGCCGCCGACCTCGACGACGACGTTCTGCCGCGGCGCGGCCTCCTCGTCGGCCTCGCTCGCGCCGGTGAAGGGCTCGACCGTGTTGTCCCACTCGGTCTCGATCCAGCGGGTGTGGACGGTGAAGTCCTCCTCGCGGTCGGCCGCGAAGGCCGGGTCGGACACCACGAGCCGGTGGAAGTCCAGCACGGTGGCCATGCCGCCGACCTGGAACTCCGCCAGAGCGCGGCGGGAGCGCTCGAGCGCCTGGTTCCGGTCCGAGCCGGACACGATCAGCTTGGCCAGCAGCGAGTCGAACTGGCCGCCGACGACCGACCCGGCCTCCACCCCGGCGTCGACGCGCACGCCCGGGCCGGCCGGGTAGGCGATCGTCTCCACGGTGCCGGGGGCGGGCAGGAAGTTGCGGCCCGCGTCCTCGCCGTTGATCCGGAACTCGATCGAGTGCCCGCGGGGCTCCGGGTCGTCGAGGAGGTTGAGCTCCTTGCCCTCGGCGATGCGGAACTGCTCGCGCACCAGGTCCAGCCCGGAGGTCTCCTCGGACACCGGGTGCTCGACCTGCAGCCGGGTGTTGACCTCCAGGAAGGTGATCAGCCCGTCCTGCCCGATGAGGAACTCGACGGTGCCGGCGCCGTAGTAGCCGGCCTCCTTCACGATCGCCTTGGAGGCGTCGTAGAGGGTCTTGCGCTGCTCCTCGGTGAGGAACGGCGCGGGGGCCTCCTCGACCAGCTTCTGGAACCGGCGCTGCAGCGAGCAGTCGCGGGTGCCGACGACGATGACGTTGCCGTGGGTGTCGGCCAGCACCTGGGTCTCGACGTGCCGCGGCTTGTCCAGGTAGCGCTCGACGAAGCACTCGCCGCGACCGAAGGCGGCGGTGGCCTCGCGGACCGCCGACTCGTACAGCTCGGCGATCTCCTTCTCCTCGCGCGCGACCTTCATGCCGCGTCCGCCGCCGCCGAACGCCGCCTTGATCGCGACGGGCAGCCCGTGCTCCTTGGTGAACTCGATCACCTCGTCCGCGCCCGAGACCGGGTCGGCGGTGCCGGGGACGAGCGGGGCGCCGGCGCGCATCGCGATGTGTCGGGCGGTGACCTTGTCGCCGAGGTCGCGGATGGACTCCGGCGACGGGCCGATCCAGGTGATGCCGGCGTCGATCACGGCCTGGGCGAAGTCCGCGTTCTCCGACAGGAAGCCGTAGCCGGGGTGGATCGCGTCCGCCTCCGCCTGCTTCGCGGCCCCGATGACCTTGTCGAAGTCGAGGTAGGACTCGGCGGCGGTGGTGCCGCCCAGGGCGTAGGCCTCGTCGGCCAGGCGCACGAACAGCGCGTCCCGGTCCGGGTCGGCGTAGACCGCGACACTGGCAAGGCCCGCGTCCCGTGCGGCCCGGATCACCCGTACGGCGATCTCCCCCCGGTTGGCGACGAGAACTTTGCGCAGTTCAGGCACGTTCGGTCTCCTCGTGACTCGCGGCCGACCCCCGTTGCGTCGGCGCGTTGGTTACCGCGGAGTCTAGGAGTTCACCCAGCGAACACCGAACGCGAGCGGATGTGGCATCCGTCATCGAACGGTCACGGCTGACCGTCTCTCCGCGCCGGGACCTTCCCCGCGACGAGCGCGCCGAAACGTGGATCAGCGGCGGAGGAGCCTCGTGACCTGCGTGATCAGCCGGCGACGGGGCGGCCGGACGCCGTCGTAGCGGTAGGCGCGTTCCCGGGCGGCGAGCTCGCGGACCGCGCCCTCGGTCAGCCGATCCGCCGATCGGGCGGCCAGGGCGACGTCCCAGCCGTCCCGCACCGCTCCTGCGACCGGACGCCCGACGAGCCCCGCGCAGGCGAACGCGGTCCACTCGGCACCGAGGCCGGCCGCGAGCAACGGCCACGCCGCGGCCGCCTGCCCGGACCGCTTGCTCAGCAACGCCTGCCGGGTCGCGGCGAGCCGGTCGGCGGCGAAGCCGGGCGGATCCGGGGCGCCGTCGACGAGGGCGGCGACGAGGGCCGCCTGCCGGGCGGCGAGATCACCGGCGCCCGTCGGTCCGGCCTCGCCGGCCATGCCGTGACCGGCTCCTCCGACGCCCGCGGGACCGGCTCCGCCGGCGCTCACGGGACCGGCTCCAGCCGCGCCGACGCCGCGATCGCCGCCAGCTCCCCGCGCAGTTCCGCGGCGGGCGGGTAACGGCCGTCCCGTTCCAGCATCACCGCCGGGGCAGCGCCGCGCTCGCGCACCTCCTCGAGCAGCGTGAGCACGGCCGAGGGAACAGGATCGAGGTGCGTGTCGTGGTAGAGCCCGTCGTGGACGGCCCCACCGGCGACGTGCACGTACACCACCCGATCGAGCGGCATCCGGTCGAGGACGGCCGACGGGTCCTGCCCGCGGTTGCGGGCGTTGGCGTGGACGTTGGCGACGTCGAGCAGCAGCAGCGCGCCGGTGCGGTCGAGCAGCTCGGTGAGGAAGTCGCCCTCGGCGTACTCGTCGTCCGGCCAGTCGAACAGCGCCGCGATCGGCTCCAGCGCGAGGGGAACCTCCAGCTCGGCCTGCGTGCGACGGACACCCTCGACCAGCACGGCGAGCGCCTCACGTGTGCGCGGCACCGGCAGCAGGTGCCCGGCCTCGCGCCCGCCCGCCCGGACGAACGCGACGTGCTCGCTCACCAGCGGCGCGTCGAGCGCCCGGGCGCAGGCGGCCAGGTGGGCGACCCGGCCCGGGTCGACGCCCCGGGCGTCCCCCAGGCCGAGCCGCACCCCGTGCGGGACCACCGGGATCCCGCGGTCCCGCAGGTCCGTCACCCCTCGAGACGGACCTGCGGGCGGACGGTCGGGGCGCCGGAGGTCGAGCGACTCCGCGATCACCTCGCAGAACCCGAGACCGGGCACCCCCACGACGACCCCGGCGATCTCGGGCCGCCAGCCGACACCGAGGCCGGTCACGGGCCCGGGCGCACGGAGCACACCCGGCGGGCGGTCAGCCGCCGCAGCCACCGCCGCCCCCACCACCGCCGCAGCCTCCGCCTCCACCGCCGCAGCTGCTGCCACCGCCCCCGCCGTCGCCCCCGCCACCGAAGGTCCAGCTGCTGCTGCCGGAGTCCGAATAGCCACCGCTCCAGCCGCCGGTCGCGGCCGCGGCCTTCTGTGCGGCCAGCTCGTCGGCGAAGGCGGGGTCGGACGCCCACAGAGCGCCCATCCCGAAGACCCCGACGCCGAGCGCCGCGGCTCCCGCACCGTGCGCCACCCAGTCCGGCCTCATGCTCGGCGACAGGTCGGAGTGCTTGTCGCGCAGGAACTCCAGGGCGCGCTGTCCGGCCACCGTGCGTTGCGGCACGCGGACCAGCTGCACCAGCCCGATCACCGCGACGACGACGGTCGCGGCCACGAGGAAGCCGATCGGCCGGGCGTCGGCCACCCCGGCGATGATCCGGACCAGCCCGAACACGGCGACTGCGAGCATCCAGCCGCCGATCCGGCGGATGCGGTCGCGCTGGGCCTCGGACAGCAGGAGCTGCTCGGCGACCAGCCGCTCCCGGATCCGGTCGAGCGCCGCGGCAACCGAGCCGTGGTACCGCAGCCGGTGCTGCGGGGTCGGCGAGGTGGCCGTCGCGTGGATCGCCCGCTCGAGCTCGGTGGCCCGGGTCTCGGGCCGGCCGACGGCCTGGACCACGCCGCGCCCGGCGGTCGCGATCGTGCCGGTCAGGTGCATCGCGCTCAGCGCGGACCAGACGGCCAGCTCCGGACCGCCGTGCAGGTACGCCACGTCCTGGGGCCGGCCGGAGAGCGGCCCGGCCCGGTCCGCGGCGGTGGTGCGCCCGGCTCCGGCGCCGGCGATCCGCCGCCGCGCCCGCATCGCCGCGACGAGCACCACCGCGGCGAGGAGCAGGTAGAGGAACAGGAAGGTGGGGCCATCGATGCCCCAGGTATCTCCCGGTGCTGCGAGTACCGCCATCACGACCACCCCCCCGGTCGGTCGTCCTGTGGGACACCGACAGCATGGAGGTGGCGCAGGCCACTGCGGAACGTTCTTGACGAAGGCTTAGGGTTCGCGGTCGCCCGGCGGCGAAACCCTCGCCCCGGCGCCGCTCAGCCGGCGACCGCGGCCCGCACCTGCTTCTTGATCCGCGCCAGCATCGCCGCCATGCCGCGGATCCGCAGCGGGCTCACGGCCTGGGTGAGACCCAGCGCCGTGTAGAAGTCGTCCGGCACCGCGAGCACGTCGCTCGCCGGCTCGCCGTCCAGCCCGGTGTGCATGATCCCGGCGAAGCCCCGGGTGGTCGGGGCCTCGGGCGGGGCGGAGAAGAAGAGGTGCACGCGCCGGTCCGCGTCCTCGTCGACCTCGACGGCCAGGAACAGCGGCGACTGGCACTCGTGCACCTGCTCCATCGACCCCGCCGCGTCGGCGTACCGGTCGGGGAGATCGGGGAGCTCCTGGCTGAGCTCGAGGAGGAGCTGGAGGCGGTCCTTCGGACCGACCGCCTCGAAGTCCTCGACGAGCTCCGCCAGGGCGGGAGGAAGGCTCATGACGACCCCTGCACAGCGCCCTTTTCCGTGCCCTGCACGATCGGGACCCGCACCGAGTTGCCCCACTCGGTCCAGCTGCCGTCGTAGTTGCGGACGCCCTCGAACCCGAGCAGGTAGGACAGCACGAACCAGGTATGGCTGGACCGCTCGCCGATGCGGCAGTAGGCGATCGTCGGCGAGTCCTTGGCCAGGCCCTGCTCGTCCTCGTAGATCTCCGAGAGCTCCGTGCGGGACTTGAACGTGCCGTCCTCGTTGGCCGCGCGCGCCCACGGCACGCTCGACGCGCCGGGGATGTGGCCGCCCCGGACGGCGCCCTCCTGCGGGTAGTCCGGCATGTGCAGCAGCTCGCCGGAGTACTCGCCCGGGGACCGGACGTCGACGAGCTGGCCGCCGAGGTGGCCCAGCACGTCCTCCTTGAAGGCGCGGATCGCGATGTCGTCCCGCTCCACGATCGGGTACTCGACCGGGGTCGGCTTCGGCTGCTCGGTGGTCATCTCGCGGCCCTCGGCGGCCCACTTCGCGCGGCCGCCGTCGAGGATCCGGACGTCCTCGTGGCCGAACAGCCGGAACACCCAGAGCGCGTAGGTGGCCCACCAGTTGTTGCGGTCGCCGTAGAACACGACGGTGCTCTCCCGCGCGATGCCGCGCTCGCCGCACAGCTGCGCGAAGGCCTCGGGGTCGACGTAGTCCCGCGTGACCGGGTGGTTCAGCTCGGTGTGCCAGTCCACCTTCACCGCGCCCGGGATGTGGCCGGTGTCGTAGAGCAGCACGTCCTCGTCCGACTCGACGACGACGAGGTCCGGGTCACCGAGGTGCTCGGCCAGCCAGGCGGTGGTGACGAGCCGCTCCGGGTGCGCGTACTCGGCGAACTTCGGGTCCGGGTCAGTGGGAGCCATGGGCGCGAGGGTAGTCCCGGCGACCGCCGCTCCGCCGCCGGTCGTCAGTCCTCCGGGGGAGTTGTCCACAGGTCCGTCGGGGAGATCCCCAACGCCCCCAGCAGCCGCCGCACCAGCGGCAGGCTGATCCCGATGACGTTGGACGGATCGCCGTCGATGCCGTCGACGAACCAGCCGCCGAGCCCGTCGAGCGTGAACGCACCGGCGACGACGAGCGGCTCGCCGGTCGCCAGGTAGGCCTCCAGCTCGGCGTCGGTCGGCGTGCCGAACCGGACGGTCGTGGTCGCGTGCCCCTCGGCGACCCGCTCGATCTCGCCGTCGACGACGTGCAGCACCGCGTGCCCGGTGACGAGCTCGCCGGTCCGCCCGGCCATCGCCTTCCAGCGGGTGCGCGCGGTGTCGACGTCGTGCGGCTTGCCGACCAGCTCCCCGTCGATGAGCAGCATCGAGTCGCAGCCGACGACGACGGCCTCGTCGGCCGTCCCGTCCAGCGTGCGGGCGACGGTGGTGGCCTTCGCGCCGGCCAGCCGGGTCACCTTCTCCGCCGGCGGCGCGTCCGGGATCGCGGTGAGCACCGCGTCCTCGTCGACGTCGGAGACCCGGACGAGGGGATCGAGGCCGGCCGCGCGCAGGACGGACAGCCGGGCGGGGGACGCGGACGCGAGGACCAGACGCACGCCGTGACTGTACGAACCGCGCCTCCGGCGCCTGTGCGCGGTAAGTGGTGCTGGAGCACCACTT
>NZ_JBEZDN010000103.1:0-28323 GCF_040648315.1 Pseudonocardia sp. NPDC049154 | reverse complement strand
GGCACGACGATTCCTCGCCGACTACGCCGAGTTCGCCGGCGACCCGGCCCCCGCCTGGCGGCGCCCGCGCTGCCGGGGATGACGGAGGTGGAGGAGACCGTGGCGGACGTCTGGGCCACCGGGGTCTCGCCGGACAGCCATCCGCTGCAGCACCTGCGCACGGAGCTCGAGGGGCTGGGCGCGGTCCGGATCGACCGGCTGGACGAGGTGGCCCGGAGGGCGGGCGCCGGGGAGCGGGCGGACCTGGGCGATCCGTTCGACCCGGACAACCCCCCGCCACGGGTGCTGGTCGGTGGCCTGGTCACGCACCGGCAGCGGCCGGCGACGGCCCGCGGGGTCACGTTCGTGAACCTGGAGGACGAGAGCGGGATGCTCAACGTCACCTGCTCGGAGGGGCTGTGGGCGCGGTACCGCACCGTCGCGCTGGGCAGTGCGGCGCTGCTGGTCCGTGGCCGGCTGGAGCGCAGCCCCGAGGGCGTGCTCAACCTGGTCGCGGACCGGTTGCAGCGGTTGCCGCTGAAGGTGGCGGTGAAGTCGCGGGACTTCCGGTGAGCGGTCCCACCGGAAGCCCCGCGAGGCCTCGGGTTCGGCGGTTCGGCTGTTCAGCGCACCAGCGGCGCGCCCATCGGCCGGGCTCGTCCGCCCAGCTCCTGCGTCATGCCGTCGACGAAGATGTACACGGCGGTGAGGCAGAACAGCGCCGCGGTGATCCCGGCGATGGTGAGCAGGCCGGTCGAGCCGTTCAGCGTGGCCGTGAGCACCAACGCCACTGTGATCGTGACCAGCGCGAACAGGGTGGTGAAGGCCAGCGGCAGGCGCAGCGTGGCCAGGGTGAGCACCGCGAACACCGCGAGCCAGGCGATGAGGAACGTCGCCTGCGCGGCGGCGGCGTTCTCCGCCGGGATCTTCAGCCAGTCGTTGACCAGCGAGAGCACGAGGTAGCCGTAGCTCAGCCAGAAGGTCGCGAACACCGTGAAGATCGCGCCGACCGCGCCCTGTCCGATTCGGATCGCCCAGACGCCGGCGACCAGGAGGCCCAGGCCGGAGACCAGGAGCGTCATCGGGACGAGGGTGCCCACGGCGGCCGCGGGCAGGTACCCGAACAGGTACAGCGTCAACCCGATCCCGCCGACGAGGAAGGCGGGCAGCCCGAGCAGGGCGGGGTTGCCGGTCGGTGCGGGCGGGGCGGCGGGCGCCGCGGGGCCGGCGGCGCCCGCCGGGTCGAGGGCGGGTTCGGACAGTCCGTGCTCAGTGCTCATGTCACGCTCCAGACTGGTGGGGCATCCGGGCGCGGAGCGTCCACCGGCGCGGGCGAGGAGTGTGCTCCGTCACACATATTGACGTCCACATCGGTCCGACATGGTTTCTCAATCTGACACAGCAGGCCTCTGAGCTGCGGCGGAGCTGTGGGAACCGGCGAGAATGGACACGGCGCGGACACGGCCGGGACACGGTCCGGACACGGCGCCGCAGGATCACGTCAGGAGACGCACGAGATGGCGTCCCGGAGACGGGGCGGGAACGAGCGGGGCCCGGGCGCCTCGGGGTGAGGCGTCCGGGCCCGGTCGCGCGACGGTGCGGCAGGCGCACCGCCCGCGTCACTTCACCAGCGCGTTGCCCATCGGCATCGGACGGCCGCCCAGGTCCTGGGTGAAGCCGTCGAACAGGATGTAGGCGAAGATCGCGCAGAAGACCAGGGTGGTGATCCCGGCGATCGGGAAGAGACCGGTGTTGCCGGTGCTCACGCCCAGGAACGCGAGCACAAAGGTGATGTCCACGAACACGAAGCCGGCCGTGAAGGCCAGCGGCAGGCGCAGCGTCGCCAGCGTGAGCAGGATGAACACCAGGGTGAAGGACAGCAGATAGGTCCGCTGCACGCTGGCCACGCCGGCGGCGTCGGTCACGCCCCACCAGCCGCTGGTGAGCCCGGTGAGCAGCAGGCCGAAGCTGAGCCAGAAGGCGGAGAACACGCCGAAGATCGCCGACACCGCGTTGGCGGCCACCCGGGCCGCCCACACCGAGGCGATCAGCAGGAAGAGCCCCGCGGAGAGCGAGACGATCGGGATCATGCCGCCCGGCAGGGTGGCGGTGTCCAGGTACCCGAGGAACCAGAGGCCCAGGGTGATCCCGGAGGGCAGGAAGGTGATCAGGCCGAGCAGGGCCGGGTTGGGCGCCGGGGCAGCGGCCGCCTGCGGCTCGGCAGCGGCATGCGCCCCTGCCTGCACGTCGCTTTCCACGCTCATGAAGTGCTCCTCGTCGAGTAAGCCGGCAGGGGAGTCCGTGGACGCCGGCGGTGCGATTGTGCGCGGGGTCACAGCGGCGGCGGACCCTACGAAAGGACGGATCGCGACCTCGACTTTCGCGACGCAACACGGGTACGGGCAGGTCAGCTGACCGTCGGGGCGGGCCACGAAGGGGTGACGCGGGTTGTGCACCGGCCGGGTGGGACCCGGCGCGGGCGGCCTCTGCGAGGATGGCGGACGTGAGCGGCGGCGACCATCTGCGGGGTGACCTGCCGAGCGGCGACGAGCCGACCGCCCCGCTCCGCCGGCCGGAACCCGGCCCGCCGCACGCGGCCCCGCCGCAGCCCGCCGCGCCGCAACCCGCCCCGTCGCAGCCGGGCCCACCGCAGCCCGGCCCGTCGCAGTCCGCTCGTCCGCAGCCCGGACTGTCGCAGTCCGGCCGTCCGCAGCCCGGCCGCCCGCAGGCCGGTCCGCCGCAGCCCGGCCCCACGCGCGTCGGTCCGCTCCCGCCGCCCGCCCCGCACCCGGGCACCCCGGAACCGAGCGCCCCGGTCCCGGCGGCCCCGCCGCCGGCCGTCCACGAGCGCAGGGGTGTCCGCGGCTGGCTCGAGGTCCACGGTGCGCTGCTGCTGGTGCTGCTGATCGCGCTGGGCGGCATGGTCCAGGTGCTCACCGAGCACTGGCGCCAGGGCTCCGCGCTGCTCGGCGGGTCCCTGCTGGTCGCGGCCCTGCTGCGCGGCGTGCTCCCGCCCGCGCGCGCCGGGCTGCTGGCGATCCGCGGCCGGGTCGTCGACGTCGTCTGCTACACGGTGTTCGGCATCGCCGTGCTCCTGCTCGCGCTCACGATCACCCGGGGATCGCTGACCGTGGGCTAGGTTTCCGCCATGTCACCTCGGGAGACGGACCGGACCGAGCGGATCGTCGACACACTCGTCGACGCGTTCTCCGACCTCATGGCGGCCGATCCGGCGGCCTTCCGCGCGAAGTTCCGGAAGATGGCGGCGGACCCGTTCGCCTTCTACCGCGGCAGCGCCTGCCTGTTCTACGCCGACGCCGCCGAGCGCGAGGACCCGTGGGCGGACGAGCGGACCGGCCGGATCTGGATCCAGGGCGACCTGCACGCCGAGAACTTCGGCACCTACATGGACGGCGACGGCCGGCTGATCTTCGACGTCAACGACTTCGACGAGGCCTACATCGGCCACTTCACCTGGGACGTCACCCGCTTCGCCGCCAGCCTCGCGCTGCTGTGCTGGCGCAAGGCGATCCCCGACGACGACATCACCGAGCTGGTCGGCCGCTACGCCCGGGCCTACCTCGACCAGGTCCGCGCGTTCACCGACGTCGACGACGACCGCAGCTTCTCCCTGCGACTCGACACCTGCGACGGGCCGGTGCAGGAGGCGCTGCTGCGGGCGAAGCTCAGCACCCGTGTGGCCCTGCTCGACTCGATCACCGAGACCGAGGGCTTCGACCGGGCCCTGCGACACGGTCCCGGGATCCGCCGGCTCGACGACGGTGAGCGCGAGCGGGTGTGCGAGGCCTTCGAGCGCTACCTCGACACCATCCCCGAGTCGAAGCGGGACTCCGGCGTCACCTACACGATCAAGGACGTCGCCGGGAAGTCCGGCTTCGGGATCGGCTCGGCGGGCCTGCCCGCGTACACGGTGCTGGTCGAGGGCTACAACCAGGCGTTGGACAACGACGTCGTCCTGTCGATGAAGCAGGGCAACGTGGCCGCACCGTCGCGGGTGGTGCCGGAGTCGGAGGTCGCCTCGGTCTTCCACCACCACGGGCACCGCACCGTGCTCTCGCAGCGCGCCCTGCAGGCCCACGCCGACCGGCACCTCGGGTGGACCGACCTCGACGGCGTGGGTTTCGTCGTCAGCGAGATCTCGCCGTACGAGTCCGACCTGGACTGGTCCGACCTGACCGAACCCGACCAGATCGGGCCGGTCGTGGAGTACCTCGGCCGGGCGACCGCCAAGGTGCACTGCGTCGCGGACTCGGACGCCGACGACTCGATCGTCGACTTCCAGACGGAGGAGGCGATCACCGACGTGGTCGGAGGCAGGGAGGACGAGTTCGTCGGCTGGGTCACCGACTTCGCCCACTCCTACGCCGCGCAGGTCCGCGAGGACCACGGGCGCTTCGTCGATGCGTTCCGCGACGGGCGCATCCCCGGCGTCGCCAGCACCTGAATGCACGAACGGCCCTGTCGTGCGGACCTACCGCACGACAGGGCCGTTCGGGCAAGGAACTCAGAAGCTCGCGAGCGCCTCGTTCAGGGTGCTGCTCGGCTTCATGACCGAGTCCGTCTTGGTCTTGTCGACGTAGTAGTAGCCGCCCAGGTCGACCGGCTCACCCTGCACGCCGTTGAGCTCGCCGACGATGGTCTCCTCGGCGGCGGCCAGCTTCTCTGCCAGCGGCGCGAAGATCGCGGCGAGGTCGGCGTCCTCGGTCTGCCGCGCCAGCTCCTGCGCCCAGTACAGCGCCACGTAGAAGTGCGAACCGCGGTTGTCCAGCTCGCCCACCTTGCGCGACGGCGACTTGCCGGTCTCGAGCAGCGTGCCGGTGGCCGCGTCGAGCGTCTTGCCGAGCACGCGGGCCCGGGCGTTGTCCGTGGCGTCGGCCAGGAACTCGAGCGAGACGGCCAGGGCGAGGAACTCGCCGAGCGAGTCCCACCGCAGGTGGTTCTCCTTGACCAGCTGCTGCACGTGCTTCGGGGCGGAGCCGCCGGCGCCGGTCTCGAACAGGCCGCCGCCGTTCATCAGCGGGACGATCGAGAGCATCTTCGCGCTGGTGCCGAGCTCGAGGATCGGGAAGAGGTCGGTGAGGTAGTCGCGCAGCACGTTGCCGGTGACCGAGATCGTGTCCTCGCCCGCCTTGGCGCGCTTGAGGGTGTAGCGGGTGGCCTCGGCGACCGGGAGGATCTCGATCGTCAGGCCGTCGGTGTCGAGCTCGGCGAGCTGCGACTTGACCTTCTTGATCAGCTCGGCGTCGTGCGCGCGGGTCTCGTCCAGCCAGAACACCGCCGGCCAGCCGGTGGCGCGGGCCCGCGAGACGGCCAGCTCGACCCAGTTGCGGATCGGCGCGTCCTTGGTCTGGCAGGCGCGCCAGATGTCGCCGGCCTCGACCTCGTGCTCGAGCAGGACCGTCCCGTCGGCGTCGAGGACGCGGACGGTGCCGGCGGCCGGGATCTCGAAGGTCTTGTCGTGCGAGCCGTACTCCTCGGCCTTCTGCGCCATGAGGCCCACGTTCGGGGTGGTGCCCATGGTCGTCGGGTCGAAGGCGCCGTTCTCCCGGCAGAAGTCGACGGTCTCGGCGTAGAGCGGGGCGTAGGACGAGTCCGGGATGACGAACTTGGTGTCCTGCTGGGCGTCGTCGGCGTTCCACATCTGGCCCGACGAGCGGATCGCGGCCGGCATCGACGCGTCGATGATCACGTCCGACGGCACGTGCAGGTTGGTGATCCCGCGCGAGGAGTCGACCATCGCCAGCCGCGGCCCGGAGGTGTAGCCGGCGGAGATCGCGTCCTCGATCGCCTTCTTCTTGTCCGCGGGGAGCTTCTCCAGCGCGGTGAGGATGGAGGCGAGGCCGTCGTTGGGGTTCGCCCCGACCGACGCGAGGTCCTCGCCGAACTGCGCGAAGACGTTCTTGAAGTAGGCCCGCACGGCGTGCCCGAACAGGATCGGGTCGGACACCTTCATCATCGTGGCCTTGAGGTGCACCGAGAACAGCACGCCCTTGTCGGCGGCGTCGGCGACCTGCTCGGCCAGGAAGGCGTTGAGCGCCGACGCGCTCATCACCGCGGCGTCGACGACCTCGCCCTCGAGGACCTTCAGGCCCTCCTTGAGGACGGTCGTGCTGCCGTCCGCGGCGGTGTGCTCGATCGACAGGGTGGTTCCGGCCGGGAGGGTCACCGACTTCTCGGAGTGCCGGAAGTCCCCGTCGGACATGGTCGCGACGTGCGACTTCGAGTCCTTCGACCAGGCGCCCATCGAGTGCGGGTGCTTCTTGGCGAAGCCCTTGACCGAGGCGGGCGCGCGGCGGTCCGAGTTGCCCTCGCGCAGCACCGGGTTGACCGCGGAGCCCTTGACGGCGTCGTAGGCGGCGCGGGCGGCCTTCTCCTCGTCCGTCTGCGGGTTCTCCGGGTAGTCCGGCACCGCGTAGCCGGCGGCCTGCAGCTCCTTGATCGCCGCCTTGAGCTGCGGGATCGAGGCCGAGATGTTCGGCAGCTTGATGATGTTGGCCTCGGGCGTCTTGGCCAGCTCGCCGAGCTCGGCCAGCGCGTCGGGGACCCGCTGGGCGTCGGTCAGCCGGTCCGGGAACTGCGCGAGGATGCGGCCGGCCAGGGAGATGTCGCGGGTCTCGACGTCGATCCCGGCCTTGCCGGCGTAGGCCTCGATGACCGGCAGGAAGGAGTGCGTGGCCAGGGCCGGCGCCTCGTCCGTATAGGTGTAGATGACCTTCATCGCTGCTTCGCGCCTCGCAAACGTGTCGCCTGGTGGGCTCCGTACGACAGGAGCACGCCGCTCCCCGCCCGACACGCTATCCCGTACGCCTGTCCTGGTGCGTGCCGAGGTCGGTGCCGGATGCCCGCGACGGTGCACGTCACACCCCCGGGAGGGCGGTCCGCTCCGCTACGGTGAGCCCGAGGGTCGTCACGGGGAGGGGTCATGGCGCTGGGGCCGAAGATCAAGGTGCCCAAGCTGGAGGCGTCGTCCTTCAAGGGCTGGGCGTTCGTGCTGATCGCCGGCACCCTGCTCGCGGTGATCGCGCTCGTGTTCCGCGGCACCGGCACCACCGGTGAGACCGGATGCGTGATGGAGGTGCAGGGCAGCGCGCCGCTCGACGTCTACCGCAGCGCCAGCACCCAGTTCGAACCCGTCGACACCCTGCGCGCCGGCCAGCTGGTCGACGCCGAGCGCGGGGTCATCGAGAACGGCTTCCGCAAGCTCGTCGGCGACAACCGGTGGGCCGTCAACGAGCGGCTGGCCGCGACCGCGGGGAGCACGTGCTGACACCCGTCACGCATGTCCGGGCGCGCTGCGGGAAGCTCTAGGCGTGCCGACCGTCAGCTCCGTGAACGTCAACGGCGTGCGGGCCGCGTCGACCAAGGGGTTCCTGGACTGGCTCGCCGGGACCGAGGCGGACGTCGTGTGCCTGCAGGAGACGCGCGCGCTGCCCGTCGACCTGCCGGCCGGGTTCCTCGCCGCGGCCGCCGGGTGGCACCTGACCCTCGAGCCCGCCGCCGCCAAGGGCCGCAACGGCGTGGCCGTGCTGAGCCGGGAGGCGCCCGAGGCGGTCCGGACCGGGATCGGCGCCGCCGAGTTCGCGGGCGCCGGCCGCTACGTCGAGGTCGACCTGCCCGAGCTGACCGTCGCCTCGCTCTACCTGCCCAAGGGCAGTGCCGGCACGCCGAAGCAGGAGGAGAAGGACCGCTTCCTCGCCGCCTTCGCCGCGCACCTCGCCGAACGCCGGGAGAAGGCGCTGGCGGACGGCCGGGAGATGGTCGTCGCCGGGGACTTCAACATCGCGCCCACCGAGGCCGACATCCGGAACTGGAAGGGCAACCTCGCCCACTCCGGGTTCCTCCCGCACGAGCGCGAGTGGATCACCACGCTGTGCGCGAGCGGTTGGACGGACGTGGTGCGCGCCGTGCACCCGGGCATCGACGGCCCCTACACGTGGTGGTCCTACCGCGGCCGCGCCTTCGACAACGACGCCGGCTGGCGCATCGACCACGTCCTCGCCACCGCCGGGCTCGCCGCCCGGGCCGAGCACGCCGTCGTCGAGCGGGCCCCGAGCTACGACACGCGCTGGTCGGACCACGCCCCGGTGACCGTGAGGTTCGGGCCGCCGTGATCCCGAGCCGGATGATCGGGGGGCGCTACGTCGTCCTCGACGGGCTGGGCGCCGGGCTGCTCGGCCCGGTCTGGCGGGCCGAGGACCGGTTGACCGGGCGCTACCTCGCGGTGCAGGAGCTGCACGTCCCCGACATGACCCCCGCCGAGCACGCGCGGTTCCGCGAGCACCTGCTCCGCGAGGCGCGGCGGGTCGGCGCGCTCGCCGACCCGGGGCTGCTCGCGGTGCACGACGTCCTGTCCGACTGCGGGATCGACCACGTGGTCACGGAGCTCGTCGTCGGGACGCGGCTGAGCGACCACGTCGCCTCCGGCGGTCCGCTCGCCGCCCACGACGCGCTCGACATGGCCCGGGCGCTGCTGCGCACGCTGCGCGCCGCGCACCACCGGCAGCTCGTGCACGGCGCCGTCCGGCCCGGCGCGGTCGTGCTGGGCGACGACGGGCGGGTCGCGCTCGCCGACGTCGGGCTCGCGCTGCCGGCCGAGGAGGCCGGGGTGCCGGTGCGGGACCAACTGGGTCCGCACGGCGTCGTCGCGCCGGAGCGGGCGGCGGGCGGATCCGCGACGGCCGCGGCGGACATGTGGGGGCTCGGCGCCACCCTGGCCTTCGCCGGGGCGACCGAGGAACCGCTGTCGTCGCTGGTCACAGCCCTGCGCGCGGACGACCCGGCGGCGAGACCCACCGCCGGCGAGGCGCTGGCGATGCTCGGCCGCAACGGCCATCCCCCCGGCACCTCCGGGCGTTCGTGGTGGAAGATCTGGGAACGCCTCCGCCCCTGACCGGAGAACCCGCCCCCGACCCGACCCGACCAGCCCCGCAAGCCGGCACTTTCGGTAGCGCGAGTCGGGAGTTCCGGCACCGCGAGTCGGGAGTTCCGGCGCCGCGAGTCGGGAGTTCTGGCACCGCGAGTCGGCAGTTTCGCTAGACCGCGAGTTGCGCTCTGCGCTCCCGCGAGTCGCGCTGTGACCGCCCGCGAGTCGCGCCGTGGCCCTCCGCGAGTCGGGAGGTCCGGGACCGCGAGTCGGGAGCTACGGAGGAGCCCGGCTCAGGCGACGTCGGTGGGGGTGCCGCCCGTGACCGCGACGAGCTCGGCGAAGGTCGTCGGGAAGACCGCGTGGGCGATGCCGCCCGCGGCCCAGACCTCCTCGTAGGCCTCGAGCGCGCGGTCCACGAGGGTGCGCAGCGGCGCCGGGTGCCCGACGGGCGCGATCCCGCCGATGGCCTGGCCGGTCGCCGTCGCCACGAAGTCCGGCTTGGCACGGCGTACCGCCGACGCGCCGACGAGCTCAGCGGCCTTCGCCGTGTCGACGCGGTGCGCGCCGGAGGTGAGAACGAGGAGCGGTTCGCCGTCGGCGTCGAACACCAGCGAGTTCGCGATCGCACCGACCTCGACGCCGAGGGCCTCGGCAGCCGCAGCGGCCGTGGTGACCGCGTCGGGCAGCACCTGCATGCGCTCGACGTGCTCCTCCGCGGCGCCGCCCTCACGCAGCGCCGCGATCACCTTCTGCACCTTGGGGTGGTCCTGCGCGGGCATGGCCGCATTCCAGCACGGCCCTCGCCGAGCCGGCACCCGGATTCGGAACTCCCGACTCGCGGTGCCGGATCTCCCGACTCGCGGGGGTGCAGAGCGCGACTCGCGGGGGCGGGCGACGGCGCGACTCGCGGGGTGCAGAGCGCGACTCGCGGTGCCGGATCTCCCGACTCGCGGTGCTGGAAGTGCCGACTCGCGGGGGACGAAGCTTCAGGGGGCCGAGAGTTGGGCCCACACCCACCCCGTGGCGTCGGCGGGGTCGGTGCTGGTGCCCGGGCCGGAGGGCGGGGCGGCCCAGGCGTGGTCCCGGCCGGCGAGGACGTCCCGCACCACGGTCCGGCCGTCCGCACACGACCAGCGCGTGACGGTCGCGGGCCCGTTCACGGCCGTCGCCGGGTCCGCGCAGGAGGCGGCGGCGAGGAACGGGGCCAGCGTGGCGTCGAGCGAAGCCCGGCCCGGCCTCCCGCCGATCGGCACCCGCGGATCCGCCGTCCCGGCCACCGCAGCGACCCGCACCGGCGCGGGCTCCGGGCACGGCACCGTGAGGGCCCCGGCGACGGGCCCGATCCCGGCCAGGTCGCCCGGCCGGGCGCAGGCCCAGGCGTAGCTGAGCATGGCGCCGTTGGAGAACCCGACGGCGTACACCCGCCGCGGGTCGGTGCCCTCCCGTTCGATGAGCGTGGCGGCGAGTTCGTGCAGGTAGCCGACGTCGTCGACGCCGTGGGCGGCCGAGCTCCCGCAGCAGGCGCCCGCGTTCCACGTCCGGTCGAGGCCCTGCGGGTACGCGACGACCACGCCCTCCCGCTCGGCCAGCTCGTCCCATCCGGTCAGGGAGCGCATGCCCTCGGCGGTCCCGGTCGCGCCGTGCAGCACGAGCACGAGCGGCGCCCCGGGCCCGGCGGACGCCGGATGGTGGACGAGCGTGGTGCGGTCGCCCTGGGGCGTGGCGAGGGTGACGGTGCCGTCGGCCGCCGGGACGTCGGCACACGCCGCCGCCAGTACGGCGAGCAGCACGACGACGCCGGCACGGAGGCGCACGCGCCGAGGATAGGTCCCCGCGGTATTCCCGGCCGGTCCTGTGATGATCTCGCAGGTCGACCGGGGGCGCGGCGCGGACATAGTGTGGGGGGATGGCCGAGATGCTCCCCGAGCCCGTGCCCGCCGACACGCCGGAGAACCCCGCCGTTCCCGCCCGCCCCGTCGAACCCGCCCCGTCGGAGTCCGCCGTGCGCCGCGCCCTGCGCCGGGCGCGCGACGGCGCCGTGCTGGACGTGACCGAGGCGGCGGTCCTCCTGGCCGCGCGCGGCGAGCAGCTCGACGCGTTGCTCGCCGCCGCGTCGACCGTGCGGGACGCCGGCCTGGTCGACGCAGGCCGCCCCGGCGTGGTCACGTACTCGCGGAAGGTCTTCATCCCGCTGACCCGGCTGTGCCGGGACCGCTGCCACTACTGCACCTTCGCGACGGTCCCGCACCGGGTCCCCGCGGCGTTCCTCGAGCGCGACGAGGTGCTGGAGATCGCGCGGGCCGGCGCCGCGCAGGGCTGCAAGGAGGCCCTGTTCACGCTCGGGGACCGGCCCGAGGACCGATGGCCGGCGGCGCGGGAGTGGCTCGACGAGCGCGGCTACGACTCGACCCTGGACTACGTCCGGGCATGTGCGATCGCGGTGCTCGAGGAGACCGGCCTGCTGCCCCACCTCAACCCCGGCGTGCTGTCGTGGGAGGAGCTCACGCGGCTCAAGCCGGTCGCCCCGTCCATGGGCATGATGCTGGAGACGACGGCGACCCGGCTCTGGTCGGAGAAGGGCGGCCCGCACTACGGCAGCCCGGACAAGGAGCCGGCCGTCCGCCTGCGGGCGCTGACCGATGCCGGACGCGTGGGCGTGCCGTTCACGACCGGCATCCTGATCGGGATCGGGGAGACCCGCGCCGAGCGCGCGGACTCGATCTTCGCGATCCGCTCGGCGGCGCGGGCGCACGGGCACGTCCAGGAAGTCATCGTGCAGAACTTCCGGGCCAAGCCCGACACGGCGATGGCCAACGACCCCGACGCCGACCTCGAGGAGCTCGCCGCGACGATCGCGGTGACCAGGCTGGTGCTGGGCCCGAAGATGCGTGTGCAGGCCCCACCGAACCTGGTCGGCGAGGAGTTCGCCCTGATGCTGCGGGCCGGGATCGACGACTGGGGCGGCGTCTCGCCCGTCACGCCGGACCACGTGAACCCCGAGCGGCCGTGGCCGGTCATCGAGGAGCTCGCGGCGCGCTCGGCCGAGTCGGGCTTCACGCTCCGGGAGCGACTCACGGCCTACCCGAAGTACGTGCTGGCCGGCTCGCCGTGGATCGACACCCGGCTGCACGCGCACGTCGCGGCGCTCGCCGACCCGGAGACCGGGCTGGCGGACGAGCAGGCCGTCGTCGAGGGGCGGCCGTGGCAGGAGCCCGACGGCGGGTTCGAGTCGACCGGCCGCACCGACCTGCACAGCACCATCGACACGACCGGCCGCACGGAGGACCGCCGCGGGGACTTCGCGTCCGTCTACGGCGACTGGGACGAGCTGCGGGACGAGCTCGCGGCCCAGCGTTCCCGCGCGGCGGCATCCGTTCCCGCGCGGCTGACGGGCGACGTCCGTGCGGGGCTGGACCTGGCCGCGTCGAACCCGGCGGGGCTGCTCGACCCGGCCAACGAGGCCGCGGCCATGGCGGTGCTGACCGCCGAGGGCCCGGCGCTGGAGGAGCTGGCCCGGCTCGCCGACGACGTCCGGCGGCAGGTCAACGGCGACGAGGTCACCTACGTCGTCAACCGCAACATCAACTTCTCCAACGTCTGTTACGTCGGCTGCCGGTTCTGCGCCTTCGCGCAGCGCGAGCGCGACGCCGACGCCTACCGGCTCTCCCTGCCCGAGATCGCCTCCCGCGCGGTCGAGGCCGCCCGGGACGGGGCCACGGAGGTGTGCGTGCAGGGCGGGATCGACCCGCAGCTGCCGGTGACCTTCTACGCCGACCTGGTCCGGGCGGTGCGCGAGGCCGTGCCGGGGATGCACGTGCACGCGTTCTCGCCGATGGAGATCGTGTCCGCGGCGTCGAAGGCCGGGGTGTCGATCCGCGAGTGGCTCACCGAGCTGAAGGCCGCCGGGCTCGGGTCCATCCCCGGGACCGCGGCCGAGATCCTCGACGACGAGGTCCGATGGGTCCTCACCAAGGGCAAGCTGCCCGCTGCGCAGTGGATGGAGGTCGTGTCCACGGCGCACGAGCTGGGGATCCCGTCGTCGTCGACGATGATGTACGGGCACGTCGACGAGCCGCGGCACTGGCTGGGGCACCTGCGCACGCTCGCCTCGATCCAGGACCGCACGGGCGGCTTCACCGAGTTCGTCCCGCTACCGTTCGTGCACCACAACGCGCCGATCTACCTGGCCGGGCTCGCCCGGCCCGGGCCCACCGAGCGGGACAACCGCGCGGTGCACGCCTTCGCGCGGCTGGCCCTCCACGGTCGGATCGACCACATCCAGTGCTCCTGGGTGAAGCTCGGCGACGACCTCGCCGCCGACATCCTCCGCGGCGGGGCGGACGACATGGGCGGCACGCTCATGGAGGAGACGATCTCCCGCATGGCCGGTTCCGAGAACGGCTCGGAGCGCTCGGTGGAGGAACTGGCGGCGATCGCCGCGGCCGCCGGGCGCCCGGTGCGCCAGCGGAGCACGACCTACCGCGAGCCCGTCGCGAAGCTGACCCCGGCCGCCCACGCCGGACCGACCCTGCTGCCCCTCACCCCGGCGTAGCCTGACGCTCATGGGTGTCCTCGGCGAGCTGTTCCCCGGTCCGAAGATCTCCGACGAGGCGGGCGAGTCCGGCAACGGCGAGACGTTCCGGCTGGGCCCGATCGACCTCGAGAACGGCGTGGTCCACGTGGTCCGGGCCGGTGGCGCCGAGGACGTGGGGACGGCGGTCGAGGGCGAGCCCGCGGACGCCCCCGCCGACGGGGACGGCGACTAGGAGGCCTCGGGCTCCGCGCGCGGGGCCTCGGCGGCCTCCGGCTCCCGGTCGCTCTGCGGGGCGCCGAGCTGCGGTGCGGCCCCGTGCTGCGAGTGGTCGGCGATCCGCACGGCGTTGCGGCCCGAGTCCTTGGCCCGGTAGAGCGCGCGGTCGGCGATGGCCATGGCCTGCTCGACGGTCGTGCTGGGCGCCGTGGGCACCATCGTGCCGCCCACCGAGATGCTGAGGTTGCGGATCGAGAGCGGCCCGTCCGGCGTGTCGACCGGGACGATCAGCGTGGTCACCCGCTGCCGGATCCGCTCCGCGACGGCGTGCAGCTCCGCGGCCGCGCGGCCCGCCGGGAGACCGGGGAGCAGGACGACGAACTCCTCGCCGCCGAAGCGGCCCACCAGGTCGTCCCCCCGGACCTCGGCGCGCACGGCGTCGGCCACCGCGGCGAGCACGCGGTCGCCCGCGAGGTGGCCGTGGGTGTCGTTGACCTTCTTGAAGTGGTCCAGGTCGAGCACCAGCATCGCGAGGCTGGTGCGCTCCCGCCGGGCCCGGACCATCGCCTCGCCGGCGCGGGCGTTCCAGGCCGTGGCCGTGAGCAGGCCCGTCTTACCGTCCGTGGTCGCGGCGTCGGCCAGCTCGCGGAACATGACCGCTCGCTGCAGCACCAGGATCGGCACGAACGCGAACAGCACGAACCACCAGGACACGGTGAGCGTGAGCGCGAGCATGGCGCCGAGGCAGAGCGTGGCGACCTCGACCGCCACGTCGTCGAGGTGGCCGAACAGGTCCGCGGGCTTGGCGTCGGGGTTGCTCGTGGCCACCGCCAGCGCGATGAGCAGCGAGTTGACCGCGGCGTAGACGAGCGTGGCGCAGGCGAGCGCCGCCAGCCCCGCGACGCCGGCGGACCAGGCCTCCGACCCGCCGGTCCGCTCGACGACCTCCCGCGCGGCGACCGCCGCGAGCAGCACCGTCGACGTGGTGAAGGTGTGCCGGAACAGCGGGAACCGCGCCGGTTTCCACACCCGGAACCACAGGTACGTGTAGATCACCGTGATCGTGGCGCTGGCCAGCGCGGCCGGCAGGAGCAGCGCCGCGGCGAACGTCCAGATCGTGGAGAGGTCGGTGTACGACTTCTCGCCGACCCGGCGGCGGGCGCGCTCGACTCCGGTGGCCACCTCGGTGTGCACGATGCCCGACGCGGCCAGCACGAGCGCGAGAACGGCCGAACCGACGGTGGGCCGAAGGGCGGCCCAGGACAGGGCGACGAGCACCAACGCCAGGGTCTCCACCACGGCGAGCATCGCGATCACCCGAGTGGGCTGGGCCCACACGGCCCAACGGGTGATCCCGCACCTCCGTCGAGGTGACTGCGCCACGAGAGAGTCTCCTGTCCAGCCAAACTGGTGATGTCGGACCCCGAGCGTAGTCAAACGATCACTCGATCCGGATGCCCCGAAACGGTACCGAATCGCGTGTCTCGACTACTCTGGGTGACACACGCTGTGGGCTCGTCGGGCCCGGGCCGGGCGGTGGCGCGCCGCGACGGGGCGTACCCGCCTTCGCCGGCGGTCGTTGCCCGCAGTGTCGGAGCGCACCGGCCGCCGCGGTCCGGGACCGCCGGTCACCGGTTGATCGCCGGAGCGGCGGCGGTCGTTACCGCCGGTCGGTGCGCCGGGGAGGAGGGCGCCGTGCGCGATCGCGCGAGGTGGGACCCGAGCCGTCCCCGCGTGTCGGCTTCCCGGTCCTGCCCCGTGATGAACCGTCCCCTCCGTCCGTCCGTGACGCCGGGAGGGGCCCCGGGCGCGATCCGGCCTGGTGAGAGCCTCCGACGGGACGTCCGGACCTGCAACCCGAGGAGTCACGATGCGCAACCGCGCCTGGTGAGCAAGAGCACACGAAACGTGAGCAACCCGATCCGACGACGAGCCCGGGGGAGGCCCGACATGCGCAACCGCGCCTGGTGAGCAGCGAGCCCGACGGAGACCTGACCAGCGAGAAGGAGGCCGGACGTGCGTAACCGCGCCTGGTGAGACGGCAACACCGACCGAGACCTGACCAGCGAGAAGGAGCCGGACATGCGTAACCGCGCCTGGTGAGACCGCCCGAGCGAGACCCGACGAGACGAGGAGTTCGAGATGCGCAACCGCGCCTGGTGAGACGGCAAGCTCGACAGAAGCCTGATCAGCGGAAAGGAGACCTGACGTGCGTAACCGCGCCTGGTGAGCAGCGAGCCCGACGGAGACCTGACCAGCGGAGAAGAGACCTGACGTGCGTAACCGCGCCTGGTGAGACGACCCGAGCGAGACCCGACGAGACGAGGAGTGCGAGATGCGCAACCGCGCCTGGTGAGCAGCAGTTCCGACCCAGACCCGACGACCGACGAGGAGGCCCGACGTGCGTAACCGCGCCTGGTGAGAGCAGCAGTTCCGACCCAGACCCGACGACCGACGAGGAGGCCCAAATTGCGTAACCGCGCCTGGTGAGACGGCAAGCCCGACAGAAGCCTGACCAGCGGAAAGGAGGCCGGAGATGCGTAACCGCGCCTGGTGAGACGACCCGACCGAGACCCGACGAGACGAGGAATCCGAGATGCGCAACCGCGCCTGGTGAGCAGCAGTTCCGACCCAGACCCGACGACCGACGAGGAGGCCCGACGTGCGTAACCGCGCCTGGTGAGACGGCAAGCCCGACGGAGACCTGACCAGCGAGAAGGAGGCCGGACATGCGCAACCGCGCCTGGTGAGAACTCCCCGACCCCGCCCGACCACGACCCGAGGAGCCGACGTGCGCAACCGCGCCTGGTGAGAGCAGCAGTTCCGACCGAGACCCGACGAGCGACGAGGAGGCGCGAGATGCGCAACCGCGCCTGGTGAGACGGCAAGCCCGACGGAGACCTGACCAGCGAGAAAGAGGCCTGACATGCGCAACCGCGCCTGGTGAGAACCGCACCCGACAGCGACCCGACCAGCGAGGAGGAGACCGCAGATGCGCAACCGCGCCTGGTGAGACCCACCCACACAGCCCCGCACCGACCCACGGAAGGACCGGCCCCGTGCGTAACCGCGCCTGGTGACCCAGCACCTCACGGACCAGCACCTCACGGACCAGCACCTCACAGACCCCTTCGCAGCCCGCTCCCGAAGCCCCCGTCGAGACCCCTGAACCCGCCGGCCCGCGCCGCCCGCTCCCACTTCCGGGAGGCGCTCGGAGGCCGGCTCCGCACACCCGTCCGCGTGGAAAGGGGTGCGCGGTCCGACGTCCTGGAGCAGGCTGAGGCGACCGGTCACCGCCGAACGACGACCGCCCGCCGAGCGATCCGCCGGGACTCTCCGGCTCCGGCCGCTCACGTTCAGTATCGATCTACGGGCCCGGTGGACCGGGCGGTACGGGCGGCAGCCACCTCGGGGGGATCGTGCGTCGGAGAGCCACGCGACCGAGCGTGTTCCGCAGTGCGGAGTTCCGCGCCCTCTGGGCGGCGGAGCTCGTGTCGATCTGCGGCGACCAGCTCGCGCGCGTCGCGTTCTCCGTCCTCGTCTACGGCCGCACCGGCTCCGCGGCCTGGGCCGCCGGCGTCTATGCGCTGACCTTCCTGCCGGCCCTGCTCGGGGGTGTGCTGCTCGGCTGGGTGGCAGACCGCTTCCGCCGCCGCGAGGTCATGGTGCTGGCGGACGTCGCCCGCGCGCTGCTCGTCGTGCCCCTGGCGGTCCCCGGGATCCCGCTCGCGCTGCTCTGTCCGCTGCTGGTCCTGGTCGTGGTGCTGGCCTCGCCGCACACCGCGGCCCAGGGTGCGCTCCTGCCCGAGGTGCTCGACGGCGAGGAGCTGCTGGAACGCGGCTTCGCCGTCCGGCAGATCACGAACCAGACCGCACAGATCGCAGGGTTCGCCGTCGGTGGCGCGCTGCTGGTGCTGATCAGCCCGAGCGTCGCGATCCTGCTGAACTCCGGGACCTTCCTGCTCTCGGCGCTGTTCGTGCGCTTCGGCGTCCGCAGGCGCCCCGCGCCGGCCCCGGCGACCGACGGTGCCGGGCCCGCCGCGTTGTCGTGGCTCGCCGACATCCGCGAGGGCGCCCGCACCGTCTTCGCGCACTCCCGGCTGCGCATGCTGGCCCTGGCCGTCTGGCTGGTCGGCGGCTACGTCGCACCCGAGGCCCTGGCCGTCCCCCTGGCCGCCGAGCTGGGTGCCGGTCCGTGGGCGGTCGGGCTGCTCATGGCGGCCGACCCGGCAGGCAGCGTGCTGGGGGCGCTCGTGATCAGCCGCTGGGTGCCCGAGCGGCTGCGGGAGCGGGCGATCCTGCCCTGCACCGCGCTGGCCGGCCTCCCCCTCGTGGCCTCGATGTTCGTGTCGCACGTGGCGGCCGTCGTGGTGCTGTGGGCGGTCACCGGCGCCCTGTGCACCGCGGCGCTCGTCCCCGCCCAGGCCGTGTTCGTCCGCACGACACCCGACGAGGTGCGCGGCCGGGCCACGGGTCTGGCGGCGTCGGGCCTGATCGCGGCGCAGGGGGTCGCGATCCTGGTGTGCGGGCTGCTGGCCGAGCGGTGGGGCGCGCCCCTGGCCGTGGGGATCTGCGGGGCGGCGGGCGCGCTGCTCGCGACCGCGCTGATGCTCACCCGCGGGGCGCGCGCCGAGCGTGCGCCGCACCGCGTGCGCGCGGCGCAGGAGGGGTAGGGGACACGACCCCCGGGGGTGCGGGCGGCCGGGGCCCGCACCCCACTCGGTCGTTCACCAAGAGCGGTTGCGCTTCACGGTGATCTCCCCTGGGCGTGTCGACGAGCGCCCTCGATTCTCGACCTCGCCGGGTCCACCTGCGGGTGAAATGCGGTGACCGCTCCGTCGCTCAGCGTGCGTCCGCGCTGGTCCGCGTTGGTCCGACAGGGTCGGTTCCACCTGTCACCAGAGCGGACGGCGGGGTGACCGCGCGCCCTCGGCGGCGGCCGCCCCGCCTACTCGACCCCCCTGGTCGTCGGGCTCGTCGGGCGGGATCCCGCACTTCGATCGACAGAGCCAGCACGACGCTACGATCGGGCCCACCAACCGGTCAAGGGAGAAACCCGGCCGAGGGAGAAGCCGTCACCGACTCGACCGCCACCCGGGAGCCGGTCGCGCCCACTCCGGGCGCGCCGGTCGCGTCGGCGACCTCTCGGCCCCCGGCGGGCGGGCCCGGCCGGGCCGCGCCCACGCCGCTCGACCTGGCCACCGCCCTCCTCGCCGACACCTGGACGCTGCTGATCCTGCAGCGGGCGCTGCTCGGCGTGCGACGGTACGGCGGGTGGAAGCGCACTCTCGGCATCTCGGACGCATCGCTGTCCAGCCGGCTCCGCGCCCTCACCGACGCCGGCCTGCTCGAGACCCGCCCCTACCGCGAGGGCGGCCGATCCCGGCACGAGTACCGGCTGACGGCCTCGGGCCGCGACACCTGGGCGCTGCTCACCGCGATCTGGCTGTGGGAGCGGGCGTGGGTACCGCGCGAGGTGCCGCTGCCGGACCCCGTGCACACCGGCTGCGGTGCCGTCACCGACCTGCTCGTGACCTGCGCGCACTGCGACCTGCCGGCGGGGCTCGACGACCTGGACCTCGACCCGGGGGCCCGGGTCCCGATCGTCGGGCCGCCCGGTGCGCGGCTGCACCCCCGCCGCAGCCGCGCCAGCCTGCCGGCGGATAGGCTGTCGGCCTTCCCCGGGGCGATGGAGATCGTCGGCGACCGCTGGGGCGCCGCGGTGCTCTCCGCCGCGCTCGTCGGGGTCCGGACCTTCTCCGCCTTCGAGCGCGCCCTCGGCGTCTCGCCCGACGTCCTGGCCGACCGGCTGCGCCGGTTCCGCGCGCTGGGCGTCCTCGCCCAGGACCCGGACGGCTACCGCCCGACCGCGCGCGGCCGCGCCACCTTCCCGATCCTGACCTGCCTCGCCGACTGGGGCCGTCGGTGGCTGGCGGCCGAGGGTCGGCCCGCGGCGTACGAGGGCGTGCACCGGGCGTGCGGGCGGCCCTTCCGCCCGCGGCTGCGCTGCCGCGGGTGCCGGGAGGAGCTGGCGTTCGGGACCGTCGTGCCCGCGGACCTCGTGCCCGGTGGCGGGCGTAACCGGGTCGACGGCGGTTGAGAGACTGGTCCCATGACCGGGACCGACACGACCGCGCGACGTCCCCGGGTGCTCTCCGGGATCCAGCCGACCGCCGACTCCTTCCACCTCGGGAACTACCTCGGCGCCGTGCGGCAGTGGGTCGCCCTGCAGGACGATCACGACGCCTTCTACTTCATCCCGGACCTGCACGCGATCACCGTCGACCACGACCCGGCGACGCTGGCTGCGCGCACCCGCAACGCCGCCGCGCAGCTGCTCGCGCTCGGTCTCGACCCGGATCTCTGCACGATCTTCGTGCAGTCCCACCTGCCCCAGCACTCCCAGCTGACGTGGGTCCTCGACTGCTACACCGGGTTCGGCGAGGCCTCCCGGATGACGCAGTTCAAGGACAAGGCCGCGAAGCAGGGCACCGACCGCGCCACGGTCGGGCTGTTCAGCTACCCGGTCCTGATGGCGGCGGACATCCTCCTCTACCAGGCCGACCGCGTCCCGGTGGGCGAGGACCAGCGCCAGCACCTGGAGCTGACCCGCAACCTCGCGCAGCGCTTCAACCAGCGCTTCGGTGAGACGTTCACGGTGCCGGAGCCGTTCATCCCGGCCGGCGCGGCGAAGATCCAGGACCTGCAGGACCCGACGGTCAAGATGAGCAAGTCGGCGTCGACGCCCGGCGGGATCGTCGAGCTGCTCGACGACCCCAAGCGGATCGCCAAGAAGATCCGCTCGGCCGTCACGGACAACGAGCGGGAGATCCGCTACGACCCGGAGGCGAAGCCGGGCATCGCGAACCTGCTGACCATCTACTCGGCGCTGACCGACCGCAAGGTCGCCGAGATCGAGGCGGAGTACGCGGGCAAGGGCTACGGCGACCTCAAGAAGGACCTCGCGGAGGTCGTCGCGGATTTCGTTGCTCCGCTGCGCGAACGGGTACAGCAGTACCTGGGGGACCCCGCCGAGCTCGATCGGGTGCTCGCCCGGGGAGCCACCCGGGCGGGTGAGGTCGCCGGCGCGACGCTGGCGGCCGTTCACGAGAAGATCGGGTTCCTGCCGCCGACGAGCTGATGGGGTGAGGGCGTGGCCGGGCCGACGACGGACGAGAAGACCCGCGTGAGCGCGGCCGACGACGGGGCGAAGGGCGCCGACGACGGCCCGACCGCGATCGAGAAGGCCCGGGAGCGCATGCCCTGGCTCGACCACCTGATGCGGGCGGGGACGCGCTACACGGAGCGGCACGGGGACCACTACGCCGCGGCCATCACCTACTTCAGCGTGCTGGCGCTGGTGCCGATCCTGATGGTCGCGTTCGCGATCGCCGGGTTCGTGCTGCAGCGCCAGCCCGAGCTGCTGCAGCAGATCCAGGACGGCATCACCCAGCAGGTGCCCGGCCAGCTCGGCGACACGATCAACCAGGTCATCGACCAGGCGATCAGCTCCGCCGGCGCGGTCGGGATCCTCGGCCTCCTCGGTGCGCTCTACTCCGGCATCGGGTGGATGGGCAACCTGCGCGAGGCTCTGTCCGAGCAGTGGGCGCAGCCGCCGGAGACGCCGAACGTCGTCAAGAAGACGCTGTTCGACCTCCTCGCGCTGGTCGGCCTCGGCCTGGCGCTGGTGCTGTCGTTCGCGGTGTCGGCGGCGGGCAGCGCGTTCGGCAGGCTGCTGCTCGACCTCGTCGGCCTCGGCGACCAGGGCTGGGCCCGGTTCCTGCTCGGGGTCTTCACCGTGCTGCTCGGCCTCGCCGCGAACTGGCTGGTCTTCCTGTGGGTGATCGCCCGGCTGCCGCGGGCGCCCGTCGCCGTGAAGAGCGCGATGCGCGCGGCCGTGATCGGCGCGGTCGGCTTCGAGGTCCTGAAGCAGATCATGACGATCTACCTGGCGTCGGTCACCCAGTCGCCGGCCGGCGTCGCCTTCGGCCCGATCATCGGTCTGCTGGTCTTCGCGTTCTTCATCTCGCGGTTCATCCTCTTCGTCACCGCCTGGGCGGCCACGGCCAAGGAGAACGAGCAGGAGGAGCCGGTCGAGGTGCCGGCGCCGGCGGTGATCCGGCCCGAGGTCGTCGTGCGGTCCGGCCCGAGCCCCGCCGCCGCCGCCGGCCTGCTCGGCGCCGGCGCGGTCGGCGGGCTCCTCGGCCTGCGCGCGCTCCGTCCCCGCCGCTGACCCGTGCGCGCCGACTGCCCCTAGAAGGGCAGCTGCCGCTCACGACCCCGGGTGACCTGCGCGAACCCGGTCAGCCACGACGTCGTCGGGCCAGGACGATCCCCGCCCCCGCGATGAGCACCAGCGCCACGGTGGCCGCCACGGCCCAGGCCCGGACCGGGTGCGTCGCGGGCGCCGGCGCGATGGCCACCGGGGCCGGAGCGGGGGCCGGGGCCGCGGTCGGCTCGACGGGCCGGGCGTCGACGACCGTGCCGACCGAAGCCGTCGGCGGCAGCCCGAAACCGTAGTCGAGCAGGGCCCCCGCCTGCGCCGTCATCCGCACGGGATGCTGCTCGGCACGCACGAGCGCGACCACCAGCCGCCGGCCGTTCCGCTCGGCGGCGCCGACGAAGGTGTGCCGGGCGGCGTCGGTGAAGCCGGTCTTGCCCGCGAAGGCGCCGGGGTAGGTGTGGAGCAGCGGGTCGTCGTTGGCCAGCATGAAGCCGGGCCGGTCGGCGAAGCCGGGGAAGGGCACGGTCGGGGTCGCGAGGGTCTCGCGCACCAGCGGGTCCCGCAGCGCCGCCCGGAAGAGGACGGCCAGGTCGTAGGCCGAGGTGGACATGCCCGGCCCGTCGAGGCCCGACGGCGTGGCGGGGCGGGTGTCGAGCGCCCCGAGCTCCTCGGCGCGGGTCTGCATCGCCTGCAGGGTCGCCGGGACGCCGCCCATCGTCCGGGCCAGGGCCATCGCGGTGTCGTTGCCCGAGTTCAGCAGCAGCCCGGCCAGCAGCTGCCGGACGCTGTAGTGGCCGCCGGGGCCGATGCCGGCCTTGCTGCCGTCGACCTGGACGTCCTCGGGTGCGACGACGACGTCGGCATCCGGGTCGAGCTGCTCGCGCACGACCAGCGTGGTGAGGATCTTCAGCGTCGACGCCGGCCGTTGCCGCCCGTGCGGGTCGTGCGCGGCGAGGAGGGCGCCGGAGTCGAGGTCGGCGACCACCCAGCCCGCGGCGCTGACGGCGGGCGGCGGGGCGGCGCCGTCGGGCAGGACGTCCCCGCACCCACCGAGCCGCGCCCCGCCGACGGGCTGCTGCGGGACCGCGACCGGGGCCATCGCGACCGTCTCCTCGCGGGCCGGCGGCCCGGGCGGCGCCTCGTGACCGGGGCAGACGCCGGCAGGGGCCGGCGCGGCGAGCGCGGGCGGCTGGGCGGGAGTGGTGTACGGGGCGGCGTTCGCGGAGGGCGCGACCAGGGGCAGCGACACGATCGCGGCAACCAGCGCTCCGACCGTCGACCGCCCCCACACCCGCACGATCGCGACCCTACGGCCGGACTGCCCGCACGCCCATCGGCCGTTCGGCCTGCACGTGGTCAGCGGTAGCCGTGACCGCACACGGGTGCGTCAGCGCGTCTCCAGCTCCGCCTTCATCCGCTCGAGCGTCCGCGTCATGCCGTCGACCATCATCCCCTCGCGGTCGCGGCCGAGCAGGCCCGTGCCCGCGAACAGCTTCGCCGGGACCGCGAGGGCGCCGGTGCGCTCGCGCCACTCGGACAGCTGCGTGCCGCCCTCGATCGGCTCGATCCGGAAGCCCCAGGTCATCGCGCTCTCCAGGACCGTGAACGCGAACGCCTTGCCCGGAACGCTCTCGATCACGCGGCAGTGCGTACGCCAGCGGATCCGCCCGTGCCGGTTGAACCCGACGAACCGCGCCCCGACGACCGGGCCGGTCGCGCCGCCGCGCCACGCCCCGCCGGTGCACTCCGGGCTCCACTCGCCCATGCGCGTGATGTCGCTGGCCAGGGCCCAGACCTCGTCGGGGGTCGCGTTCACGACGACGCTCGTCTCGTCCACGATCACATCCTGCACGGCGTCCGGCAGGATCGATCGGGTGACCGTGCATGACCAGGGCTGGAAGCGGCTGCGGGCGGCCGCCGTCGAGGCGGCGGCCGCCGCGTACGCGCCCTACTCCGGCCTGCACGTCGGCGCGGCCGCCCTGTGCGACGACGGCCGCGTGGTGACCGGCTGCAACGTCGAGAACGCGTCGTACGGCCTCACCCTGTGCGCCGAGTGCACCCTCGCCGGACAGCTGCGGATCACCGGCGGCGGACGGTTCGTCGCGGTCGCCGTGCGCTCGGGGACGGGGGACCTGCTCATGCCGTGCGGACGGTGCCGGCAGGTGCTGTTCGAGCTGGGTGGTCCGGAGTGCACGCTCGACACCCCGCGCGGCGTCCGCACCCTCGCCGAGGTCCTGCCCGACGCCTTCACCCTGTGAGTGCCCACTGCCCCTGTAGCGGCAGTTGCCGCTCACGACCCCAGCTGACCAGGGAGGACGCGCGTGACCCACTCCGCCGTCGACGTCATCGCCGCCAAGCGGGACGGCCGCCGCCTCACCGACGCGCAGATCGACTGGGTCGTCGCCGCCTACACCCGCGGCGAGGTCGCGGACGAGCAGATGTCCGCCCTCGCCATGGCGATCCTGCTCAACGGCATGGACGACGCCGAGACGGCCCGCTGGACCCTCGCCATGATCGAGTCCGGGGAGCGGCTGGCGCTGCCGGACGTCGGCCGCCCGCTGGTCGACAAGCACTCCACCGGCGGGGTGGGGGACAAGCTCACCCTCCCGCTCGCGCCCCTGGTCGCGGCGTGTGGCGCCGCCGTCCCGCAGCTGTCCGGGCGCGGGCTCGGCCACACCGGCGGCACCCTCGACAAGCTGGAGGCGATCCCGGGCTGGCGGGCCGAGCTGTCGACCGGGGAGATCGCGGCCCAGCTCGCCGAGGTCGGCGCCGTCGTCTGCGCGACCACGCCCGCGCTCGCCCCGGCCGACCGCAAGCTCTACGCCCTGCGCGACGTCACCGGCACCGTGCCGTCGATCCCGCTCATCGCCAGCTCGATCATGAGCAAGAAGATCGCCGAGGGGACCGACGGGCTGGTCCTCGACGTCAAGGTGGGCAGCGGCGCCTTCATGCGGACCCGCGACGCCGCGGAGGAGCTCGCGCGGCGGATGGTCGCGATCGGCGCGGCCGAGGGCCTGCCGACGCGGGCGCTGCTGACCGACATGTCCGTGCCGCTGGGGCGCGCGGTCGGCAACGCGCTCGAGGTCGCCGAGTCGGTCGAGGTCCTGCGCGGCGGCGGGCCGCCCGACGTCGTGGAGCTCACCCTGGCCCTCGCCCGCGCCATGCTCGGGCTCGCCGGGATCGACGCGGACCCGGCGGAGGTCCTGGCGTCGGGCCGGGCGTTCGAGGTCTGGGAGCGGATGATCGCCGCGCAGGGCGGGGACCCGGGCGTCCCGCTCCCGACGGCCGCGCACGTCGAGACCGTCGTCGCACCGGCCTCCGGCGTCCTGACCAGGCTCGACGCGCTGGCGATCGGCACGGCGGCCTGGCGGCTCGGGGCGGGCCGGGCACGCAAGGAACACCCGGTCCAGGCCGCGGCGGGGGTGCGCCTGCTGGCCGGGATCGGCGACGAGGTGCGGGCCGGCGAACCGCTGCTCGAGCTGCACACCGACACCCCCGACGCGGTACCCGGTGCGCGGGCCGCGCTCGACGACGGCCTCGCGATCGGGGACGAACCGGCCGAGCGGGGCCCGCTGCTGCTCGACGAGGTCCGCGCCTGAGACCGTTTCCGCAGCTCATCCGCGCTTCCGCGGCGCGGCGCGCCCGGGCGGGCCCGCCAGGAGGGATCGCGGTCCGTCGGGCACCATGGAAGGGATGCGCGAGTACCGGAGCCCCAGCACGCCGGCTGGTCCCCGGCCCGAGGACCTGCCCGGGCCGGCTCCGGCGCGCGCGGACGACGCGGAGGACCCCGAGCGGGAGGCGCCGAGCGCGGACCGGTCTCCCGCCCCCGGCCCTGCCGCCCCGAACGGCCGCCGCGTGGACGACCCGCAGCAGGACCGGCCCGACGACCCGGCGCGGCCCGCGGTGGGATGGTTCGACAGCCGTCGCCTCGACGAGCCGGATCGCGGCTCGGGGCAGCATCCCGGTGCACCTGCGGCGGGACCCGGTCCGGGCGCCGCGCACCCCGGCCCGGGCCACCCTGCTCCCGGCCGGCCCGACGGGCCGCCCAGCTCGGGTCGCCCGGGTGCGAGCCGGTCCGGTCCGCCGCGACCGGCTCCCGAAGGCCCGCCGCTCCGCCCGGCCCAACCCGGTCCGGACCAGTCGCGCACCGCTCAGCCGGGCCCCGACCAGGCCGCCGTCACCCAGCCCGCTCCGACCCGGCCCGGCCCGACGCCCCAGCCCGGTGCCGCTCAGCCCGCTCCGCCCCAGCCCGGACCCACCCAGCCCGGACCCACCCAGCCCGGACCCATTCAGCCCGGACCCACCCAGCCCGGACCCACCCAGCCCGGCCCTGCCCGACCCGGGTCGGAACAGCGGCGCGCAGCCCACCCCGGCGCACCCACGACGGGCCCCGACCGCCCGTCAGACCCTCCGCCCGCGCCGTGGCCCACCGCGCGGGAGCGGGCGGCGAGGCAGGACGCCCGGGTCACCGGCCGCCCGGGACCGCATCCCCCGAACCAGCCCCCGCCCGACCCGCGCCACCCCGGCCCCTCGCCTCGCCCGTCGGGCCCCGGCCCCTGGCCGAACCCGCCCGACCCCGAGGCGACGGCCCCGGTGCACGGCGGGCCCGCGGCGGACCGCCCCCGTCCGGGCGCCGTGACCCGCGGGCCGCAACGCCGGCCCGTCCCGCCGCCGTGGCAGCGCGTGCCGGGCGGCAACTTCGACGACCCCACCGAGCTGATGGCCCCGCTCGACCGGCCGACCGACGTGATCGCGCCCGTCGACGGCCGGGACGGCGGGGCGAAGGCGCAGCCCGGCCCGCCCAAGGGCCAGTCGCTCGCCCGGTCGAGCTCGATGATGGCCGTCGCGAACCTGGCGAGCCGGGTCACCGGCTTCCTGCGCCAGATCGCGCTGGCCGCAGTGCTGTCGTTCGGCCTGGTCAACAGCTCCTACACGATCGCGAACACGCTGCCGAACATCGTCTACGAGTTCCTCATCGGCGGCGTCCTGACCAGCGTGATGATCCCGCTGCTGGTCCGCGCCCAGAAGGAGGACGCCGACGGCGGCGAGGCCTACACCCGTCGCCTGGTCACCATGGCCGGCGCCGCCCTGCTCGTGGCGACCCTTGTCGCCATGCTCGCGGCGGGACCCCTGGTGGCCCTCTACATGGGCAGCCAGACCACGGACACGGCGAATCCCGAGCTGGCCACGGCGTTCGCCGTCCTGCTGCTGCCGGAGATCTTCTTCTACGGCATCGGCGCGCTGCTGGGCGCGATCCTGAACAGCAAGGGCAGGTTCGCGGCGTTCGCGTGGGCGCCGGTGCTGAACAACCTCGTCATGTTCGCCGTGCTCGTCGTCTACGTCCTCGTGCCAGGGGAGATCAGCCTCGACCCGGTCCGGATGGGCGACACGAAGCTGCTGGTCCTGGGCATCGGGACGACGCTCGGCATCGCGGTGCAGGCCCTCGTCCTGCTGCCCGCGATCCGTCGGGCCGGGGTGTCGCTGAAGCCGCTGTGGGGCTGGGACCCGCGGCTGTCGTCGGCGGGCGGGCTGGCGCTGTGGGTCGTCGCGTACGTGCTGGTGGGACAGGCGGGTCTGATCGTCACCACCCGGGTCGCGACCGCCTCGGACCCGGGCGCCTACGCGATCTACTCCAACGCCTGGCTGCTCCTCCAGGTCCCGTACGGCGTGCTCGGGGTCTCGCTGCTCACCGCGCTGATGCCCAGGATGAGCCGGGCGGCCGCGGAGAACCGGTTCGACGCGGTCGTCTCCGACCTCTCCCTCGGCAGCAGGCTCTCGACGGTCTTCCTGGTCCCGATCTCGGTGCTGCTGACCTTCTTCGGCACCGAGGTGGGCCTCGCGCTGTTCTCCCTCGGTGCGGGCAACGCGGGCGGTGGCGCCGCCAAGCTGGGCACCGCGCTGGCCTGGTCGGCCTTCGGGCTGCTGCCGTACGCGATCACGCTGCTGCAGCTGCGCGTCTTCTACGCGATGACGGACAGCCGCACCCCGACGCTGATCATGGTCGGGATCGTGGCGGTCAAGATCCCGATGCTGCTGCTCTGCCCGGTGCTGCTGTCCCCGGAGGACGTCGTCCTGGGTCTGGTCGCGGCGAACAGCCTGTCGTTCGTCTTCGGCGCGATCCTGGGGCAGTGGGTGATCGCGCGCCGGCTCGGGCACGTGCGCAGCCGCGAGGTGCTCTCGACGCTCTGGCGGACCCTCGCCGCCTCGGTCGCCGCCGGGCTGGTGGCCTGGCTGGCCGGCCGCGCGATCCAGGCTGCCGTGGGCAGCGGGTCGGCCGGCACGGCCTGGCTGGTGCTGGCCGTGGCGCTGGCGGTGGCGACACCGATCCTGCTGGTCGGGATGAAGCTGCTGAAGCTCACCGAGCTCGATCCGCTCTGGCGCCGTCTCCCCGCCCGCCTGCGACGCTGACCCGTTCCCGACGAGCACGAACGGCGCTCTCGCTCATCAGGTATGAGCGGGAGCGCCGGTAGCGCCCCGAGGGCG